>JAIXVN010000556.1 GCA_027483005.1 Verrucomicrobiaceae bacterium | reverse complement strand
GGGGAAGTCCGCCTTGCTGGCCTCCAGCGACCTGGCCTCGCCAATGCCGGCGGCGGCGATGATGTCCGCGCCTTCGAAAGGGAGATAGGGGTTTCTGCCATTGCCGATGCTGGTGATGCCGGTGCCGGTGCCGTCGGCATTGTTGCCACCGATGCCCAGATCGAGATTCCGTCCGGCGAAGACCTGCAGCGTCCCGGGACCACTGATCTGGATGTCACCGGACAGCGGGCCACCCGAGGTTGAGGTGACATTTCCATCCGACTGCGCGGAGACCCGGTCCGCGGTGCTGACGTCGTAGGCGATGAGATCCCTGCCTGCGGAAACCACGCTCAGGTCCCCGCTGCCCACGTTCTGAAGATAGAACGAGATATCTCGGAGATCGCGGCCGGCAAGGATCCGTGACGACTTTGCGGAGAACAGCTCGAGGCCGGTGACATCGACATCCGAGTAAATCCGGACCGGCTGGGTGTCGCCGCTGTGCAGGAGTCCTGCGGTATGGAGCCTCTGCTTGCTCTGG
Organism: Verrucomicrobiaceae bacterium; assembly: GCA_027483005.1. Taxonomy (GTDB): domain Bacteria; phylum Verrucomicrobiota; class Verrucomicrobiia; order Verrucomicrobiales; family Akkermansiaceae; genus Luteolibacter. The sequence goes on along the minus strand of JAIXVN010000556.1, from coordinate 7,952 downwards.
GAAGTGCCGTCCGTGGAGCCGGTTTCCGCGAAGAGGCTCTCGAGGGAGCTGAAGAAGCCAAGCGTGGTGGTGTTCGCGGCCGATGCCGAGTTGGTCCCGACAATCGACTGATAGGAGAATGGATTGGCGAGGGACGGAATGGCGGAGGGATCCGCATCGGAAAGGTTGAGCGAGCTGGGCGTCCAGGCGAAGTTGGATGTGCTGCCGGAGGTGGCGATGCCGGAGATCTGGAAACCGTTGATGGAGCTGGCGGAAAGCAGTTCGAGGGTGCCGGTTTTCGAGGGCGAGAGGGTGATGTCACCCACCAGCGAGATGCCGCCGGAGAAGGAGGTGGCCTTCAAGGTGCCCGGCATCAGGCCGAACGAGGCGGCGAACGGCGTGACCTGGGATTCGGTGAGTCGGAGCCACGGCTGGAAGAACGAAGCCGACTGGGGATTGGTCGAGAGCCGGAGCTGGTTCTGGAACCAGGCCTGGAGGGACGGCTGCACGCTGACGATCGAGCCTGCGGAGATCGTCGTCCCCTGGCGAAGGGTGACCGCGCCGCCAAGCGACGAGATCGAGACGGCACTTTGATCCGAGTAGGTCGAGAACCACGTCTTGTACCAGAAGGTGTTGTTGTAGCCCTGAGGCAGCAGGAAGGGATTCGCGACCGGGCCTAACAGAACGTTCTCGGCTGCGGAGACCTTGAAGCTGGATTTTCCAACGAAGAGCGTGGTGGCCAGCCAGGTGCTGGGATCGAGCACCACGGAGGGAGTGGTCAGGATGCCGAGTGAGGGCGAACGGGTGGCATTGGTGGTGATCGAGCCACCTGCATTCAGCACTCCCTTTCCACGTTCGACGTAGTAAACTCCGCCGTCGATGTTGCGGCCGGAGGTGACCGTGACATCTCCGCCGCCGAGTTCGACCAGGGCGGAGGCATCCGGTGCCCCCTTGGGCATGCGGGCGTTGGTGGGCGCGACGGCATCGACATTGGTCACATCCCGACCGGCCGTCAGGGCGACGTTTCCACCGCCGAGAGCTCCGACGCCTTCGAAGAAATTGGTGAAATCGACCCACCACGTCGTCGAGGCGAACTCCCCGTAGCGGGAAAGTCCGAATGACCCGGTCTGCGGATCCACATGGCTGCGGCGGTAGAGCCAGTTGACGGGCATCTGTCGCGAGGAATCGGCGATGAGTTCACCAACTGCATTGCGGGTCAGGTGAATGATATCATTGCCCGCCGCGACGCTGACATTTCCACCGGCGGTGGTGTATTGGACGGGTGCCTGGGTTGCCTGCTGGATGGCTCCGAGGGCTCCGACGCTGGTGCCGGACAGGTTCGGTCGCGGGGTTTCGAAGGCTCCTCCGAGGGTGGGGTCCGCGACGAGGGTGCCGGCGGTGTAGACGCTGGCGAACTGGTTCAGCAGTTGCACGTCGCGACCGGCAAGCACGTCGATGTCCCCGCTGCCAGTGCGGATCACCTGATAGAGCTGACCGGAGCTGGCTGGGCTGATCGGAGTGGAGGTCAAGGCGTTCGCGCCGCCCGTGACCGAGGCCGCGAATCCGTTGCGGCCGAGTTTCACCGATCCGGAGTCCGGGCGGAGGGACGAAAGATCGATCACCTTGCGGTTGTCGGCGGAGGTCAGATCGGCTCCGGCCACCAGCCGGATTGACCACGACTGGGCATGGCTCGGCAGCAGGCTGTTTCTGGCGAGGAGGGCGGAGTTGTAGCCGCCGTTGGTGAAGCCGTCGCTGATCGAGTTGTTTAGCAGGATGTTGCCCGGAGTGCGGACAGTCAGGAAGCCGGCGGAGCTTGAGGGGCCGAAGCGGGCAAGGGCCAGATTCCAGTCGGCGGCGGACGAGCTGGTGGGCGTGCCAAGGGTGAGGTCGGGAGTCGGAGGAGTCACCGTGACCGGCCCGCCGGTGGTGAGGCTGCCGGTCGAAAGGGCGACCTGGAACGCCCCGCCGGTGCCGGAGAAGAAGGTGATCGTGCCGGCGTTGTTGAGCCTCAGGAAACTTCCCGCCGGGACGGTGACATTGGTGCCTGCATTGAAGTTTGTGACGGTGCCCGTGGGTGCGGTGATGCTCCCGGCCGAGGTCGCACGGATGGCATTGTTGCCGGGGGTCCCATTCGGCAAGGTCACCACGGTGCCTGCAGTGAGGGTGACGGAGCTGCTGGTGGCCGTGTTCAGCGAGACCACGCTGCCTTTCACGGTCACCGTGCCGGTGGTGCCGCTGGCGCCCGTGGTGTAGGACGTTCCGGAGGGAAGTGAGACTCCAATGGCCCCGGAGCCGGTGGCATAGGTGATGGTGCCTCCATTCTGGAGGGTCAGAACGCTTCCAGCCTGAATGGCGATGCTGGTGTTCGAGGCAACGGTGGAGACGACCCCGCTGGGCGAGGTCAGGATGGCCGTCGAGCTGGTTCGGATCCTTGAGGTCCCTGGCGTGCCGGAGGGGAAGGAAACGCTTCCGCCGCTGGTGGGCACGACGAGGGTGCTGTTCACCGCGTTCAGGTTGAAGGCGAGCGGCGTCGCGATGGCACTGTTGGTCACCTCAACGCCCGGGCTGAGGATCAGCTTCGAGGCGATCGAGGTGTTGTTGGAGGTGAGGCGATTGAAAAGGGTGGTGTAGTTCGAGGTGGTCGCCCCCCCTGCTCCCAGAAACTGCTGACCGCTGTTGAGGATCAGGTTCTGGACTCCGACCGTGATGAGTCCTCCGAAGTCGGCGAGGTCGAAGGTTCTGAAGCCTTCGACGAGAATCGCGGATGCTCCCGTGATCGTGCCATCGATGGGCTCGACCGAGAGGTCGTTGTTGGCGGCATTTCGCGGAGCACGAAGGTGCAGGATGCCCTGGAACTTGCCTAAGGACTCGCTGGAGGCGTTCGATGAATCGACACCGAGATCGATCAAGGAACCCTGCCGGATGGCGAGGCTGCCGAGGTTGCCGCCGAGGGCTTCCAGCGTCACGCGGCCTCCCTTGCCCGCTGCATCGAAGTCCGAGGCCGAGGCATCAATGACCGAGCCGGAGGCAAGGACGAGGCCATCCGATGCGACCAAGCGGACCTGACCTCCACGGACCCCGGAGGCATTGATGCGGCCGGTCATGGTGATCGACCCCCCATCCGTGGTGAGCGAGTAGTGGTGGGCCGAGGCGGCGCTGTCGAGCGTCACGGCCCCCCTGCGGACCCGCAGCGAGCGGGATTCCGTGAAAGAGGCGAGGTCGAGCTTCCGGTCGAGGGCGAAGGTGTTGGCGAGGGTCCCGACATCGAGCGAGAAGCTTCCGCCGGTTCCAGCATTTCCCCCCTTGCCATTGAGCTGGCCCAGCAGCGAAACGGAGCCCTGGATGGCGGAAACCTCGACGCTGCCTGCATTCCCGCCCGCGGTCTGCGCGGAGACATCGACGAGCCCGGTGGAGGAGAGGAGGACATTTCCCAGATCGGACTTGATTGAAATGCGTCCGCCTTCGGTGAAGCGGGTCTGGTCCTTGAAAAGACGGGAGATCCCCGAACTTTCCAGCGAGCCGTCGATCCGAACGTCCCCGGTCGTGGCCCTGAGATTGATCTGGCCGCTGGGCAGAACGACACGTGAGGAAATCTGGAGGCTCGCTCCCGTCAGGGAAAGCGAAGAGCCCAGTCCTGCGGATGAGAGCGTTCCGGGGCGGCTGCCATCACCGGTCATTGAAAGGCTTCCAGCTGCGGTGAGCGAATGGCTGACCGACTTGGAGGCGAAGGCCACCGGCGTATCCAAGGCGAGATTTCCTGAAACCGAGAAGCTGCCCGAGGCCACGGTCACAAGCTCCTTCGAGGCATCGAGTAGGGTGCCTGCGAAGCCCTTGATCGCGAGCGCGCCCTGACCGAGCTGGATCGTCTCCGCGCGAAAGGCCAGCGAGCCGGCATTGGAGAGGGAGGCAACTCCCGCCGTGCCCCCGGTCTGGTTGTCGAGGAGGATGTTGCGCGCGTTGAATGCGACCTCGCCGCCGCCCACGCCGATGCCGCGAATCTCCGCCGCACGAAGCGCGAGACTCTCGACCAGAGGCGCACCAGCAGGGGTGACTCCACCGATCGACCCGGCCCCGAGAAGATCGATCGACGAATAGCTTTTCAGCGAAAGGGAGCGCGCGGCGGAGAGGCCTGCGATGGAGGATCGGCTGAGAATCAATCCAGCATCGGCACCCGGAGTCACCAGTGGATCCAGGGAAAGGCTGATCCGGCCGCTGCCCAGCGAAAGGGAATCGGTCTGGAGGATCGCGGTGGGATCGAGCGAGTTGAGGGCGGTGGAATCGAGGAGCACGCTCGTGCCCTGGATGGAGGCTCCCGCGCCGGTCAGCAGGCTGGTGCTGCCGCCCGGCGTGACGCCACGCCGCAGCACTGAGGCCGCTGGGTCCGAGCTCACGCGGACAAGCGCCGAGTTTCCACTGCCTACCGTGGTGGTGCTGCCGATGACGAGGGTTTCGGCGGAATCCCCCAGGCGGCCGATCTGCTTCAGTTCGGCCCCGGCCTTGAGGACGAGATTGTTCTTCGCCACGAGGATCACTTCCGGGCCGGTGAGCGGGCTGCCAGAGTTGTCGAGTGTCAGGGAACCCGTGGCCACGCTGACCAGGGTGCCTGCGGCATCCGCGCTGCGGGTGCCACCGATGAGGAGGCTTTCCGCCCCGAAGCTCGACAGAAGGGTGGGGTCCAGTACGAGAGTTCCAGTAGGAGCAGCTGAGCCATTCCGTGAAATCAGGATGTCCACCGGGCTGCTGACGTCGATCATCCCTCCGCGGAAACCGGTGGCGGCGGACGACGAGACATCGCCACTGAGGGCCATCGCCCGGGTCGCGGCGAGCACGAGCTGGCCGGAGTCGCCGGGCAGGCGGTAGCCTCCGGTCCGGGTGAGGAAGGAATTGGCAAGAAGTTTGGTGTATTCCGCCCGAGCCGTGATGGTGGCGGAGGGTGCCAGCTCGAAGCGGGTGGAGAGCGATGGCAGGGTCAACGAGCAATCGAGTCCATTGAACCGGTAGCCGGATATCACGGAGGAGCCGTCGGGCTTTGGCACCGACCCGACCGCCGTGCCCGACTGCGGAGTGAGCAGGTAGGCACCCGGAAGAAGCGCGTAGCGGGCGGGGAGCAAGGTGTAAACTCCCGCAGGCAGTCCACCGCCGCCGTCCAGGCGGACTTGCTCACCGATCCTGAGCGAACCATTGACATATCCGGCAGTTGAGCCGAGCGAGTCATTGAACGTTGCATGAGGTGCAAACTTCGAGCCATATCCCGGCAGGATCGCAAAACTGCCGGAGGAAGCGAGCAGGTCATCGGTGCCTCCGAGCCCGTTGACCCAGCGGTAGGCGAGCAGGTCCCCGCCGCCACGGATGTCGATGCTGGCACCTGACTCGGTGATCACGGACTCGGCCGAGAGCTTCACTGATTTCTGGGGCACCCCACCCGAGGTGATGTCAATCCCACGGGGGTCGAGCCAGTTGGCTCCATTGAGGCTGATGCCATAGGGCACGACGACACCTTTTCCGGTAAGCGGGTCGATGGCGGAGACCGAGGTCACACTGCGGCTGCCGAGGACCAGTTCGGTGGTCTTGGCGAAGTCGAGATTCGAGAGCTGGGTGTCGCGCGGAGCGGTGCCCGTGCCATCCCAGCCGAGCTGGATCTTTCCGAACGGGGCGCGCAGCACTCCATTCTGATGGATGATCGATCCGTAGATGTTCAGCGAACTGCCTGCGGACAAGGGCAGGGATCGGGTGCCGGAGGCCTCGATGGTCACCGAGCCTTTCCGGCTCACGGCACCTTGCTGATAATCGAATGCGGCGATCGTGAAATCGAGAGAGCTGGGGGCATAGACCTGCCCGGCCTTGAGCCGGATGTCCCCCGCCACCTCGAAGGCTCCGCTGCCGCGGATGTCGCCATTGTCGGCAATCAGGTCCGCCTTAGAGAAACCCTGGAGCGAGAGATAGCCCACATCGATCAACGAGGCGGAAACCGTCAGCGTGGATGAGCCCGTGGTGGGCGGCATGTAGAACTGGGCACCGTTGATTTCCGAAAGCCTGAAGACGGCGAGTTCCTCCGGCGTCATCGGCTTCTGGAAGGCCGTGCCCAGCGCGATGTGGGAGGCTTCCAGCGATACCGTGGAATCGGCAAGAAGCACCGGTGAGGTGCCGACGGTGATGCGGCCTGACGCCTTGATGGACACCGGCCCCGAGAACGAGAGGGTGCCGCCGAGGTCGAGGTTGGCAAAGCCTCCGGAGGTGAAGCGATCCACCGCAAAGCGTCCGCCGCCTCTCACGGTGGAACCGTCGTTCGGCATGGTGGCCCCGATCTGATTGGAGTATCCAGTCGGAAGCACGGGGCCGGATGCCTTGATGATGAGGGTCGGATCGAGTGGCGTGGAAAGGGTGCCGTTCGGGAAGAAGGCACCGGAAGACACGATCAGCGATCCTCCGGAAGCGGTGGCGCCACCGGAGCGGCCACGCAGGGTGGAGTCCATCCAGAGCATTTCGCCTCCTGCGAGGGTGATCGTTCCGCCATCACTCTGCACGAGGGTGGAAGTCCCCGAGATGGTGTAGGGCGTGGAGGTGATGCCGCTGGTGCTCTGCTGGATCGCCTCAAGCGAATCACCCGTCTCCCCCGCCTGCAGATCAAGGGTGCCGCTCGCCCCGGAGACATCAATGACCGAACCCGACTCCGCAATGATGTTGCCGGAGACCAGCACGATGCCGCCATCGAGGACCGCGCCGCGCCTGCGGCCATAGGGTTCCGGAACGAGGAAGGTTTTCCCCGAGGCATCGATCCTGGAGTCGGAGCCAAGCACCACGGTCGTGAAGGCAGCCGGTGGATCCTGATTGAGGCTCGGCAGACGATTGGCCCCGCTGACGCGGATGCTTCCGCCCGCAGCCTGAAGCGTGCCATGGAGTTCGACCGTGCTGCCAGTCATTGAGATGGTTCCAAGAGCTCTTGCATCGATCCGTGCGCCAGTGCCGACGAACACATCGCCCCGCGCACGCAGGTCGCTGAAATAGTCCGTGTCGGCCAGCCCGGAGAAGGTCAGGCTCAACGGGCTTCTCAGGCCTTCAGGTTTGACGACCTGGGAGAGCGAGATCGGATCCCCGGAAGTGGCCCCCGCAGCGAAAAGGTTGACGAGCTGAGGAGCGATCACCGTATTCGCAGCAATCGTCAGGCCAGGGAGGGTCTTGCCGGTTCCGGCTTCGATCGCGCCGATGCCGCTGAGGTTGAACTTGGTGAATCCGCCTTGATCAAAGAACTCCGGCTGGAGCCAGAACGAGCCATCCGTTGGCGCCGTGCCCCCGATCCGCATCCTCATGGACTGGATCGCCAGGCTGCCACCGATGGCACCGGAAAATCCCCGGAGCTGTCCGCCGAGTTTCAGCGAACCACCCACCAGCGATCCTGCGGATGGATCGCGTCCGACCTGAAGGCTGATCGAACCGGCATTGCCATATCTGACGCGTCCGGCGCCATCGACATGCACGCCACCCGAGACATCGATGACCGACCCGCTGCGGATGTCGGCACTGTAGGACTTGATGGTCACGGTGCCACCGGCCGTCACCACCGATGGCGCGGGAGAAAAGCCATCGCGTGGGCGCTCATCCACGATGAGTCCGGCCGTGTCCAGCACCGCGCCTGAGCCGAGCGTGAAGATGCCGCGGGTCCCTGACGGATCGGGAGGCACCGGAACCCCCTCCGTTGCGGCGATCTCCGCAAGAAGTGCCGGTGAAAGGTTCTGCGTGCTGAAGGTCAGGCTTCCATCCGCCGCCTTGATCTTTCCGGATATGGAGATGTTTGCGGCTGTTAGATTCAACTTTCCACCCACGCCAAGATCTAGGGAGATATCTGAACCGATGTCGATCACACCATCCGGATTCCTCAGCGTCAGGTCCCCGAAGGCATCGGCACCCACCAGTTCCGGCGAAAGCTGGACGTTTGAGATCCGCTCGGCGGCCACCGACACCGGAACGCCGAGGGC
>JAIXVN010000419.1 GCA_027483005.1 Verrucomicrobiaceae bacterium | reverse complement strand
TCCATCTGAAGTGGCGGTCCAACGCCTCCAGTTACCTGGCTCGCACGCTCACGGTAGGGCAGGTGTGCGGGTGCAGTTTACCGCTTGTTCTAACGGCCATTTCGTTCGTCCTCCACCCGCCGTCTTCACCGAGAAAAACGGCGACCGATCTACTGGGCCGCGCCCTGTCTTCCACGAACGGTCTGGTGGTCATTCCGGTTTCCCTCTGGGAGGCGGCGGGCTCTGCATCTAACCAGGATCGCGAGAGGATCCGCTTCGTGACCTTTCCAAACTGGGTTCCAATCCAGCGCAGGCTGGCCTACGAGGCGGCGATAACATCCTGCATGTTAGAGGGCAGTATCCTAATCGTGGAAGAAAATCCTTACGAATCCAGCGATCCAGGAGGCATCCTGCCCTGGCCGCGCACCCCGACCCTCCGAGGTCAGGGTGGCTGGCAGAAGCTGGAAACCACAGACGCCATCGTGAATACCACGCTTTCGATCGGAAACGTCCATCGCAAGGAGATGCTGCTTGGCCCGATGGCCATGCTTCGTTATCACCCGACCAACCGAACCAATCCATGAGCAGTCTCTCCGTTTCTCACATCGCCTGGCCCCCTGAGAACGAGGAGGAAATGCTCGACAACCTTCGAAATGAAGGTGTCGAAGTCGTCGAACTCGCTCCGTTGCGGGCTTTCGGGAATCCACTTCTAGCGAATGAAGCCGAGGTGAAAGCAAAGGCGGAATGGTATCGTGAGCGGGGATTCCGCATTGGTTCCTTTCAAGCGCTTCTCTTCGGGGCCGACGGAGTGTTTCTCTTCGAGGATGAGGCATCAAGGACTCGAATGAAGGACTGGTTGATCGCGGTTGGACGTGTCGCGGGCTGGTGCGGGGCGGGACCTATGGTGTTTGGTTCGCCAAAAAACCGCCTCAAGGGGGAGCTCTCCCATGACCAAGCGATCAAGAGTGCGGCACCATTTTTCCGCGAGGTGGGGGATGCCTGCGCGGATGCAGGTTCATTTTTAGTAATGGAGGCGAATCCGGAAGCCTACGGGGCGGATTTTTGCACGCGCCTGGATCAGGCTGCGGAGTTGGTGGCGCAGGTGAACTCGCCGGGCTTCAAACTGCATGTCGACGCGGGCGGGCTGGCCTTGAGTGGTGAGGACTTTGAGCCAGTGATCCGGCAGGCCGCCGGGTTGATCGGACACGCGCACGCCAGCCAGCCTAACCTGGTTGACTGGGAAAGTCCGCACCCGGTGCACGCGCGGCTATCCGCAGTTCTAAATGAAATCGCCTACGCTGGAGACGTCGCGATTGAAATGCGCGCGACCGAGGCATTTGTCGATTCGGCCACCGTTGCGATCCAGCAGGTGAGAAGAATCTATGATCTACCAGTGATGGGCTGAACAAAATCACTCAATGTCTATCCCTTCTTCCCAGAGTCCCAATCGTCTTCCTGCATTCGGTTCGCGTACGGTAGTTCTGTCCGCCGCGCTTTTCGTTTCATACGCAGTCTGGTGCAACGTCTCCGGCTGGTTGCTGAGTGCGATCGGAATGCTTGGCGCGGCTGGTTATGCCGTGATGCTTGCGCCACTTTGCTGGGGAATGGCCCTGATCCTGAAGCAACATCGCGCTTCGGTTCCGGCGTTCGCGTTTCTATCGAGGCGACGGCTGCGACTCAGGGAATGGTTGTTCGTCACGCTGCTGATAGTCAGCTTGGTGGGAGCGTGCACCTCCCAGCCGTTTGGTTGGGATGCCAGCGCTTACCGTATTCCACGGGTCCAGCGGTGGCTCGCGGAACATCGATGGTGCTGGCTCAATTCTGCCGATGATCGGATGGACATCAGCGCCTTGGCCTATGAATGGATGGCTGCACCGCAGTTGGCCTTGCTGAAGACAGACCGATTGTTGTTCCTGATCAACTTGATCCCCTACGCGCTGATCCCCGGCCTGCTTTTCCAGGCAGCAGGCAGCGTGGGGCTGACTCGTCGCTGGTCCTTGTTTCTCGCAGCCTGTGTTCCGTTCGCCTACTGCTATGCTCTTCAGTCGGCCGGACTTCAAAACGATGGGATCGCCGTCTTTTTCGGACTTTCGGCGGTGGTTTTCGGCCGGGCCCGTTCGGCCAGATGGCTGTCGTCCCGGTGGCGTTTCGGGCTTTGTTTCCTTAGCCTCGCGCTTCTCAGTGGACTGAAGATCACCAACGTGCCGATTGCGGGTGTTCTTGGAATTTGGATTGCATGGCGGGAGTGGAAATCGCTGCGCAACCTTCTGCCCCAGTCCCTGAAGATCGCCCCGATTCTCGCTGCATGTGTCCTCTGCTCGATCTTGCCCATCAGCATCGCCAACCAGTTCGAGGCCGGCCATTGGTCCGGTGATCCAGAGAACCACTACCGGCACAAGTCCGAACATCCTCTCGCAGCGGTTTCCGCGAATTCCTTGTTCCTATTCGCGGATGCGATCACGCCGAATCCTCTCTCGGCCCGGTTGAATTCAGGGTTGGCAAATGCCCGCTCGAATCCGGAGTCCTGGTTTCGAAAGTTGACTGAACTCCACCCACACCTGAGCTACTTCCGCTTTCCCTTGTTGGGCTATGAAGGCACTTCAGGTTTGGGGGCACCACTGCTGCTGATTCTGGGGGCGATGGGCTTGGGTTGCTTGAATCGGAAGTCGAAGAAAAGTCTCCGGACGCGTTCAGACATGGTCTTCGTGGGGTTGGTGGTTGTCGCGTACGGAGTGTTCATGACGACGGTGGCGGTTCATGAGTCACAACGTCATGCGGCTGGCTACTACCCGTTCCTATTGATTGCAATTGCTGCCGTCTTAGGCAATCGATCCTGTCCGAGTGGCTTCATCACGGGGCCGGCAGTGATTTTTGCCGGCGGCTTGTCCTTGGCCATGTTGGTGATTTCTCCACTTCGGGTGGTGCTGCCCGCGTCGGTAACGGCCTCTCTTGATTCGAAAGGTGCAGGATTCAACCGCCATCGCGAAGCTTCCCTTGAAGGCTCCGCACTTTCGAAAGCGGAGGGTCAGCTCGTTTGGTATACACTTTCTTGGGGTGCGGTGTCGAATCGGCTTCACGAGCCTTACCATCATGGCCGGATGATCGAGCTTGGAAGCAGGCAGGCAGAGGGTCTGAAACCCTCCGGGAAGGGCCTGTTTTTTGCCTCTGAAAAAGGGATTGAGGACCGATTTGGTCTTTCGGTGAGGGAGTTTTTGGAGTTGATCGGCCCGTACCGGGCGATTGCAAGCGACGACGCATCGCCAGAATTTTCACGGGCTGAAGTGGTGGGGACGCTCTATGAGATTGAGGATCTCGCCAAGCTTCCGCCGTGGACGACCAAGCGCCTCTATCCGCACGAGTAGGTTGTCATGATTTTGCATCCGCCGGCCAATCCAATCATTTCCGTGAAATCAGATTCCAAGCCCATCAATGTCGTCATCGCCGGTGGCGGCTTTTTTGGCTGTTCGATCGCGCTGATGCTGCGGCGAAGGGGGCTCAGGCCGCTGGTGGTGGAGGCGGAAAATGAACTTCTGACCCGGGCCTCCAGGGTCAATCAGGCACGGGTGCACGGGGGCTATCATTACCCGCGCAGCCTGATGACCGCCTATCGGTCGCGGCACAATTACGAGCGGTTTCGCAGCGTTTACAGGGAGGCGATCGTTGACAGGTTCACCAAGATCTACGGGGTGAGCAGGCTGTTCTCGAAAGTCACGGCCAGCCAATTCGAGGTCTTCATGAAACGGATCGGCGCGCCCTTGAAGGAGGCTCCTGAGCGGATTTCGAAGCTGTTCAATCCAACCCTGACCGAGGCCGTCTGGATCGCGGAGGAGTGCGCCTTTGACTGCTCTCTGCTGCGGGATCGTTGTCGCCGGGACCTCGATGAAGCGGGCATTCCGATTCGCTTCGGAACCCGGGTGGAATCCGCAGAAAAGGCCGCAGATGGAACCGTGGTGGTGAGGCTCAGCGATGGCTCGGAACTGCCGGCGACCCTGGTGATCAATGCGACCTACAGTGGCCTGAACCTTCTGACCCATGGCAGCCACCTGCCGCCGATCCCCTTGAAGCAGGAGCTGGCGGAAATGGCCTTGATCCAGCTGCCCGAGGAGCTGGATGGCCTTTCCGTCACCATGATGTGCGGGCCATTCTTTTCGTTCATGCCGTATCCATCGCGGGGCCTGACCACCCTGAGCCACGTCCGCTACACGCCCCATCTTCAGTGGTTTGAAAAGCCGGGCGAGATCCCGATCGATCCCTATGAACGCTTTTCCCTTCTCAAAAAGCAGAGCCACTTCGAGTACATGGTCAGCGATGCCTCCCGGTACATCCCAGCATTGCGAAACGCAACCCACTGCGATTCAATCTGGGAAGTGAAAACCCTCCTGCCGCAAACCGAAGTGGATGACGGTCGCCCGATCCTGTTTCGTCGGGACCCGATGCTTCCTGCCCTGGTCCACGTGATGGGTGGCAAGATCGACAACATCTTCGACGTCGAGGATGAGATTGATGCCATCCTGGCCTCCACTTGCTGAGACCTATCTCTTTACACTCATGGATTCCCACACCGTAGTCAGTGTCGTCGTGCCGTTGGAAAACGATGGCAGCTTGGTCGAATCGTTCCTCAGGGATCTTTCCCGGGTGATGTCGTCAGGTTACCGCTTTTTCGAGATCATCCTGGTGGACGATGGATCAACGGACGAAACTCGCCAGACCATTGATTGCCTGCTGAAGGACGTCCAGCAGGTCCGCTACCTGAGGCTCTCCCGTCCGTTCGGCAGGGACGTGGCGCTATCGGCCGGGATCGAGTCGGCGATCGGCGACTACGTGGTCACCATCGATCCGGCGGGTGATCCGGTGGAGCGCATTCCGGACCTGGTGGCCAAATGCCGCATCAATGGGGGAATCGTCCATGGAGTCGCGGAAAATCCCCGGGTCCGTTCTGGGTTCCGTGAGCTCTTTGGCAGCGCATTCCGCGGATACTGCAATCGCCGTCTCGGGGTGGATCTCAAGAGGGGCGCGGAGGATTTCCGGGCAATGAGTCGTCAGGCCGTCAACGCGTTGCTGCAGGTTCGCGTGCAGAGCCGGTATCTGCGGGTGTTGACGCTCACGCTGGGCTACCATCATGAGTTTTTTCCGTACCAGCGCGTCGAACGCGGATCACTGAAGCGTCGTGGCTCCTTTGCTTCCGAACTTGCGACGGCCATCGACCTGCTCGCGGCGCATACCCGGCACCCTCTGCGGATGGTGACGGTGGCGGGCATGATCGGCGCCCTGCTCAATCTGCTCTACGCCCTTTATGTCCTGGGGATTTATCTGGTGAAGCCCGACGTGATCGCCGGATGGACGACGCTTTCGCTCCAGCAAAGTGGCATGTTCTTCTTCATCTGCCTGATCCTGGCCGTCCTGAGCGAGTATGTCGGAACGATCCTGGGCGAAGTTCGCAGCAGGCCGCTGTATTTCATCGCCCACGAGGCCAACAGTTCGGTCCTCCTTGAGGACACCGTGCAGTCCAGCATTGTGAAGGAATCCACCGAGGAGGTCGCGCAATGAGTCAAGCCGCTGCTCAACTCCGGGGCGACGACCTCGTCAGCCCCCGTTACGAAGTCATCTGGGATCGTCCGCGGGCGAAGCGCTGGGCAATCTGTGTCTTCGTGATCAACGAAGGGGAGAAGATCCGCAAGCAGCTGGCGGCGATGTCGGCCCATTCGTCGATCGTCGATGTGATCGTGGCCGACGGAGGCAGCACCGACGGTTCGCTTGATGGGGCCTTGATCGAATCCACGGGAGCGAAGGCCCTGTTGGTGAAGCGCGGCCCCGGCAAGCTCAGTGCCCAGATGCGGATGGCGTTCCATTATTGCCTCTCTGAAGGCTACGATGGAGTTGTGGTGATCGACGGCAATGGCAAGGATGGGCTTGATGCCATTCCTTCGATGATCGAGCTGTTGGAAAAGGGCTACGACCATGTCCAGGGCAGCCGCTTCATTCCGGGAGGGCATCACGAAAACACGCCACTGAGCCGCTATCTGGCGGTGAACCTGATGCATGCGCCCTTGATCTCAATGGCGGCGGGATTCCGTTACACCGATACGACCAACGGTTTCCGCGCCTACAGCCGCCGACTCCTGGAGGATCCTCGAATCGGGGTGTTCCGTCCGGTGTTCGACCGCTATCAGCTGCACTATCATCTCGCGATCCAGGCGGCTGCGCTGCGCTACCGGGTGATCGAGACTCCTGTTTCCCGGGTCTATCCTGCTTCGGGCAAGGTGCCGACGAAAATCAAGGGCTTTGGAGGGCTCTTTGCCGTCATGGGACAACTGCTGGATACCTGCCGGGGCAAGTACGACGTTCAGCCATGAGTCTTGCCCGATATCCATTCGACGCGCTTCGTGACGCGGCAGCGCTCTGGTCGGACGGCCGCAGACGCGGCTTCCGGAACGCCTTCTCGGTGGTCGTCCGTCCGGACGCCCCGGGGTCCTGGCAGTTCACGAAGTACCTTCTGATTGGCGGACTTTCCGTCATCGTTTTCCTGGGTAGTTGCGCCTTGTTCCGCTGGCTGGCGATCCACCTGATGGGTGCCTCGTACGAGTCCTCGAGGCTGTTCTGGAACCTGTTTGAGATCGCCGCAGGTTTCATTCCGACCAATGCCTTTACCTATTCGACCAATCGGCGTTGGGTGTTCGTCTCCGGAAAGCATGCGCCCCGAAAGGAGTTCGTGCTCTTCACCGCTGCTGCCGCCGTCAGTTTCGCTGCCGGTCAGTTGGGGGCCTGGTACCTGATCACGTACTGCTCGGTGAATGATCTGCTGGTCAAGCTGGGTGTCATCCTCATCTCAACCTTCGTGAACTTCGTTTTCCGGAAACTGGTCGTGTTCCACTCCTGAATCCCATGTCGAATCTCCACTCCATCCGGACGCCACGTGTCACGCTGGTGACCAACATGCTTCCCCCCTACAGGGTCGGCTTCTACAATGAGATTGCACGACGGGTGGACCTCACCGTGGTTCTCGATACGCTTTCCGAGTTCAATCGAGCCTGGCAGACGGGCACGGACGATTGTCGGTTCAAGATGGTCACCCAGAATTGCCGGTCGTTCATCTACAAGCGTCATCGTCAGGATGTCCACTACACCGAGCGGAGGCAGTTCCATTTTTCTGAGTTGACCTATCGCGCACTCAGGGAGTCGAGGCCGGATGCGATCATCACGGCTGAGTTCGGGTTCCGTACAATGTGGTCGTTGCTTTACGGAGCCATTCACAAGGTGCCGGTGACGGTTTACTCCGAAGGCACGCTCCACACCGAGGGGCATGTGGGATTCATCAAAAGGATGATCCGCAGAGTGATCGTCAGCCAGGCCACCCGTTTCTGGACGAATGGACCGGAATCGACCCGACTGCTTGAATCCTATGG
>JAIXVN010000446.1 GCA_027483005.1 Verrucomicrobiaceae bacterium | reverse complement strand
CGGTCGCGTGTTCGGCCACCGTCACATTGTTGTCTGGATTCCCAATGTTGAAGATCCGCTTCGAGGCTGCGCCATTCTTGTTCTCGATGATGCGCAGCAGGCAATCCACACCGTCCTCGATGAAGGTGAACGAGCGGCTCTGCGAGCCACCATCGACGAGCTGGATCGGCTTCTTGAAGATGACATTGCTGATGAACTGGGTGAACAGCCGCGAGCTGCCCTCCTTAGGCTCCAGCACGTTGTCGAGCTTCGGCCCGATCCAGTTGAAGGGGCGGAACAGGGTGTAGTCGAGGTTGTCGCGGATGCCATAGGCGTAGATCACGCGGTCGAGAAGCTGCTTCGAGGCGGCATAGATCCAGCGCTGCTTGTCGATCGGACCGTAAACCATGTTGCTCGTTTCCTCATCGAGCACGTCCTCCGGTGACATCCCGTAAACCTCCGAGGTCGAGGGAAACACAAGGCGTTTTCCATACTTCACGCACTTGCGGACAATCTCCAGGTTCGCCTCGAAATCGAGCTCGAACACCCGCAGCGGGTGCTGCACATACTGGGCCGGATTGGCGATGGCGACCAATGGAATGACCACATCGCATTTCTTCACATGATACTCGATCCACTCCTGGTTGATCGTGATGTCACCTTCGACAAAGGTGAAGCGCTCATGAGCGAGCACGGAGGTCAGCTTGTGATCGCCGACGTCCATGCCATAGACCTCCCAGTCTTTCTGCTTGAGGATCGCTTCGGTGAGGCTGCTGCCGATGAAGCCGTTGGCTCCGAGGATGAGAACTTTCAGTGGCATGAGATGGTGGTGTTAGAGGATGGTTCCGGCCGGGATCGCGGGGACGGACGCGCCGCGCCATTCGGTGCGGGTGAGTTCAAGGGCACCCTCGCCGGTGGCGACGATGAGAGGCTCGGAGGAAAGCACTTCGCCGGGCTGGCCGCTGCGGTCTGAAAGGATCTTCGCCCACCAGACCATCAGCCGGACCTCGCCCACATCGGTGAAGGCACCTGGATACGGGTCGGTGACGGCACGGATGAGGTTGAAGAGTTCAAGTGAGCTCTTCGACCAGTCGATGCAGCCATCCTCGGGGGTCCGGCCGCCGAAATAGGTGGCCTGGGAATCGTCCTGCGGCGTGCCTTTTGCAGTGCCTGTTAGAAGCGCGTCAAGCTGCCGTTCCAGTACGACGCGTGCGCATGGCATGACTTTCCGGAACGCCTGCTCGGCGTTGTCATCGGAGTCGATATCGACCCCTTCCTGATCGATGATTTCCCCGGCGTCGGCGCTTTTCACCATGCGGTGGAGAGTCATGCCGATGTGGGATTCACCGTGAAGGATGGCCCAGTTGATCGGTGCGCGACCGCGATACTTCGGCAGCAGCGAGCCGTGCATGTTGAAGGCCCCAAGCGGCGGCAGATCGAGGATTTTCTGCCCGATCATGTGACGGTAGTAAACGGAAAGGATGAGGTCCGGCTTCATCTCCGCGATCTTTGCGCGCCATTCCGGCGTGTTCACGGAATCCGGCGTGAAGACTGGAATGTCGTGCTCACGGGCGGCAACGGCGGGAGTCTTGAACCAGATCTTCTCGTTCGGGTGGTCCTCATGCGTGATGAGTCCGATCACGTTCTCACCGCGATCGATCAACAGTTCGAGGCACTGGTAGCCGACCTCGCTGTAGCCAAAGAACAGGATGCGCGGGCGGCTCATGGCTTCACCTCCAGGATGTGGCTGACGTGGTAACGGGCCCTGTTGCGAACGACCTGATAAGTACGACCCATGTACTCGCCGATCAGTCCGATGCCGACCATGCAAACACTGATCAGGAAGAAGAGGATGCCGAAGAGCGTGAAGATGCCGCCTTCCTCGGGGCCGATCATCAGTCGTCGGGTGGCCATGACCACGGTGAGAATCAGGCTGCCACCTGAACAGGCCATCGCGAAGATCGTGAAGATCTGCAATGGCGCGGTGGTGAAATAGGTGATCAGATCGAAGTTCAGCCGGATGAGTGAATAGAGCGAGTAGTTCGAGGTGCCGGCATGGCGTTCCTCATGTTTCACCGGAACCTCGGTCGGCCTGCGGGCGAGATTGTAGGCCAGCGCCGGGATGAAGGTATTGACCGCGCCACTGCGGACGATGCCGTCCACCACATACCTCGAATACGCCCGGAGCATGCAGCCCTGATCCGTCATGCGGATGCTGGTCATGCGGCCGCGAACGAAGTTGATGAACTTCGAGACATATCGCCGGAACATGCTGTCCTGCCGGGCTTGTCTAACACCTCCGACACAATCGAATCCGGCATCGGTTTTCTCCAACAGCACCGGGATTTCCTCGGGTGGGTTCTGAAGGTCGGCGTCGAGCGTGACAACGACCTCGCCCCGCACCCGCTCCAGGGCCGCCATCACCGCCATGTGCTGACCGTAATTGGCGTTGAACTCGATCACCCGCGTGACATCGGGCCGCGCCGCATGCTGCTCGGCGAGGAGGACGCTCGAACGGTCGGCACTGCCGTCGTTGGTGAAGATGACCTCGTAGGAGCGGCCCAGCGCATCGAGCACCGGATAGAGCCGCGAGAACAAGGTCGGCAGGTTCCCCTCTTCGTTGTACACGGGGATCACCACGGAAAGCTGGATGGGATTGTTTGAACTCATTTCTTCTGAAAATCGGAGACCACGGAGACGAGGGCCGAAACCACCCGATCGACCTCGGGCAGCTCCATGGCAGGAAACAACGGGAGGGTCAGGATGGTCCGGCAGACGGATTCGGCGATCGGGAAATCGCCATCCTTCCAGCCAAGACCTCGATAGAGCGTGAACAGATGGATGGCCGGGTAATGCACGCCGGTGCCGACGCCAAGATCCTTCAGTCGCGCCATGATTTCCGAGCGCTTCGGAAGACCCTCACCTTCCGGCAGAACCACCTGAAACATGTGCCAGTTGCTCTGATCGAAATCACGTGGAGGCAGTCTCACGCCGAATGATTCGATCTTCGCCGCATCGAGCCCGGCGAAGTACCGGCGGACCAGCTCGCGACGTTTCCCGGTGAAGGCTTCCAGGTGCGGTAGCTGCCCAAGACCCACGCGGGCCGCCACGTCGGTGAGGTTGAACTTTCCACCGCAGACCTCGACGTCCATGCCATCCATGCCGCTCCGGACGACTCCCTGCAGCCGGTATTGCTCGGCCAGTGACGCCTCTTCCGGCGTGTTCATCACGAGGCAGCCGCCTTCGATCGTGGTGAGGTTCTTGTTTGGATGAAAGCTGAAGGAAACGAGATCGCCGAATGACCCGATGAGCCTGCCTTGCCACGAGCTGCCGATCGACTGCGCCGCGTCCTCGATCACGCGCAGGCCATGGCGCTTCGCGATGGCGTAGAGCCGGTCGCGATCAACCGGCAGTCCCGCGAGGTCCACCGGCAGGATGGCCCTGGTGGCGGGCGTGATCGCCTTTTCCACCGCATCGAGATCGAGATTGCGGGTGATCGGGTCGATCTCGACGAAGACGGGTCGCGCGCCGACCTCCAGGATCACGTTGCTCGTCGCCACCCAGGAAAGCGGCGTGGTGATCACCTCGTCGCCCGGACCCACGCCTGCGAGCCGAAGTCCGATTTCCAGCGTGCCGGTGCCGGAGTTGAACGCTCTAACAGGTCGGCCACCGAACAGGGCGGAAAGCTTCGACTCGAATTCCTTCACGTTCGGCCCGGAGGTGATCCAGCCGGAGCGCATGACCTCGCAGACACCGGCGATGGTTTCCTCGTCGATCGTCGGGCGGGTCAGGGGAATGATGGAAAGTGCCAGGTTCACGATTTCGAGGGGGATTTCGCCACCAGGATGAGCTTCTCGCTTTTCCCGATGATCTCATGGGGCCCGGCGGCGCCCGCGAACCAGGTGTCATAGTACCAGGTCCGCATCAGGGCGTAGGTGGCGCCCGGTTCAGCCCATTGCTTGAAGAAGTCCTCGCGATTCAGGTAGCGGCCGGCGGAGACCTCGGGCTCGGCATCGATTCCGAACTGCAGTTCGCCCTCATATTCCACCACGCTGACCAGGCGGTTCAGATAGACAGGCAGATCCTGCTGATAGATGCCGAGGGTGTAGAGCCGGTCCTCGGGTTTGATCCGTGACTCGAGGATGGCGGCGAAATCCTTGCTCGAGGAGTTGTCCAGATCCTTGGCGGCAAAGGTCAGGGTGAGGAGGAACAACGCGGTCGAACCCGCAATGGCGACTCGCACCCGCGATGCCTGGTTCCTGCGGATCAAACGGGACGTCACTCCGGCACCCAGCAGCAAGCCCCCGACGAGCCATGCCTTCAAGACCGGCAAGTGCGCCTGGAAGTCAGGCTGATTCTTCGGCGCGCGCATGACGATGACCGCAGCGGCAAACAGCACGAGGAAACCCACAAAGACCCAGGCTCCTGCCCGTCCACGCTTCAGGGCGCCTGTCGATAAAACTTCTGTTAGATAAGTCCCCAGCAGCACCGCCAAGGCAGGAAACACCGGGAGGATATAGGGAATCAGCTTCGATTGGGACTTGGAGAAGAACAGCACGATGAAGGCGATCCAGATCACCAGGAACCAGGCCTCGGGATGCTCGCGTCGCGCCTTCCAGCCACCGGTCAGGGCATTCCTCACCGCCTGCCATCCGAAGATCGTCCATGGAAACAGCCCACCGATCAGCACCGGAAGAAAGAACCACCACGGCTCATAGCGGCCATGCACTTTCGTGGTGAATCGCAGGAAGTGCTCGTTCACGAAATAGAACCAGGTCCATCCCGGGTTCTGGCTCAGCTTGTGGAGCTCCAGCCCCCGGGCATAGCCGGGCCAGACCGTGCCGTCCGCGCTCGGATTCGCCAGTGCTGCGAGCACATGCCACGGTGCCGCGATTCCAAGGAACACCAGGATTCCCAGAATCGGATAGAACGGCCAGAGCGACTTCCAGCGGTTCAGCAGCAGCAGCCACAGGAACGCGACCGCGCCCGGCAACATGAAGCCGATCAATCCCTTCGTGAGCGTGGCCAGCGCCATGAAACCATAGAACGCGAGGAAGAAGCCGAGCCGCTTGCGACCCGCGGGTTCCCTCACGGCCAACAGGAAGGCGAACAAGGCCCCGGCCATTTCCACCGCGACTGCCATGTCGAGCAGCAGGATGTGGGTCAGACCATAGTAAAGCAACGACGTGGCAAGCACCACCGCCGACCAAATCCCCGCCGTGCGACCGTGCAGGGCACGCGCCGCCACGTAGGTCATCAGCACGCCAAGCACCGCGAACAGCCCGTTCCACAGACGGGCGGTGAACGGGTTCACCCCGAAAGCCTTGAAAGTGGTCGCAGTCAGCCAGTAGAGCAGCGGTGGCTTCTCGAAGTACTTCACTCCGTTCAGCCGAGGAGTGACATAGTCTCCGCTCGCCGCCATTTCACGGGGGATCTCGCTGTAGCGTCCTTCGTCTGGATTCGCCAATGGTCGCATGCCCAGCAAGCCACAAAGCCAGAGGCTCGCGGCCAGAGACAGCAGAAGCAGATCCTTGATCCAGGAAGATCGGGAATGGACGGGAACCAATGGCATGCACGCAGGCTCAAGCGATGCACTCTCGCTCGATCACCCGGGAGGTCTGCCAGAACCTTCATGAGAGTTTCATGAGAAGGCCGGGAGCTTCATCATTGACCGGATTTTTTCTCCTTCATCCGGTCTCGCAGCAGGCTGGCCACCAGCACCACGACCACCACCAGTGCCACCCCGACCGGCAGCAAACCCCATTCTCCCGTGGCAAATGAATGACCGGCGGTCAGGTATCCCAGTGCGATCAGGATCTCGGCCGCCATTGACACGATCAAGTAGGGGCGCAGCGGCATGGCCGCGAGACCGAGCAGGAGGTTCTGGACCATCAACGGCGCACCCGGAGTGATGCGCACCAGCAGAATGACCTTCCAGGCCGGCAGCCCGCTGAAATCGGGGAGCGAGGCCCCGAAGCGTTTCAACAACCGGGCCACGGGAGCCCGGAAAACACGGGAGGCATAGTAGCTGAGCAGCAGGTTCAGCATCAGGCCGAGACAGATCCCGCCAAGTGTCCCAGCAAGCCCATAGACCGGCGAATACACCGCCCCCGCCGCCAGATACATTGCCGTCACCGGCACGCCGACCAGCGGCAGGATCCCCACCAGCACGATGAACAGCGGAAACGGGGCCGACCTCACCCAGCCCAGCACGCTTTCCACCCACCCATACCAAAGCGCCAGCGCCTGATCCGGCGAATGCTTCCAGAACCACGCCCCCGCCAGCATCGCCACGATCAGGCAAATGGCCAGCCGGTGGCGATGTCGGTGGATGAAGGACTTCATGAGCAGACGGAAGCTTCGGCAGCCATCGCTCCCGCCGCAAGGCAACAAGCAAGCTCAAGGAGCGTGGGCGTCCCACCCACGAATCTTCCTCTTCCCTCGTGTCAGGATGCCCACGCTACTTGAAGACCAGCCAGTCGTTATCGTGTTTCATCACCTTCCCGCTAAGACCCCACAGGAGTGTGGTGACTCCACAAAAACGGCCCGCCTTTTCGGGGCGGGCCGTTGGGGAGACTGCGATGAAGCAGAGGATTACTTCGCGGCTTCGACGACGGCTTCCTTGGTGATGTCGAGCTTCTTGAAGACGGTGTCGCCGGGTGGCGCTGAGGCCGAAGCGGTCGATGCCGAGGACCTTGCCTTCGGTGCCGACGTATTTCCACCAGAGTCCGGTGATGTCTTTCTATTTGTCTGTCCCTTTGTTTTGTTTACGCTCAATAGATTAGCCTATTGTCTAACCAGAACAACTTTTGAGAAACGTGAAAAGTATACCAACCGCGAATAGAATCATCAGTAAAAAACAGCCACAACCTTGGGCATCAAAATCTTTCTCTTTCTCTTTTTTCCACAGGAATAGAGCTGGGACAGCAATGCATATGACTATAAAGAGCCATGGTGGGATGGCGTTCATATAGTTCGGCCCATCATCCTCGTCCGGCGGCTGCGGTCTCGGCATAGCAGCGGCCAATCCGCTTGAAAAAATAAAAAACAAAAAAATGAAGCCACCAACCATGCGCTGGATGGAGTAATTGAATGATTTAATTCTTCTCATAACTCTTCGCAGCATGCTTTATTCAAGACGACCTTTATTGATCGGAAAAGGTCGATGGAGGTAGCATCAGGATTATCATTAATACTCCCGAGATCAGCCCCATTACGCCCCAATCCGTATACAGTAGGAATAATTACATTTTCTGTAAGTTCGTAGACGAACTCCACCCCATTGTAGCTACTCTGCAACACAGAACGGATATCGGCATACGATTCCTCTCGAATGGCTTTCGGTATCAAAATTTTGACTATTGGTTTCATTATTCTAGCGAGCAGTAGTATTGAACAACTTCATTTATCAGAAGATTCTGAACCCAGAATGCTGAAGAAACAAGCGGATTGTCGGAGGTGGTTGGGAGGCGTTGCTGGAGACGGCAAAAGATCATATCGATTTCTGCGATTCTTCCTGCCCCGGAGGGGTGACGGACATTAGTAACGGTCTAAATCGCAACGGGATTTTTGAGGAAAATGGCCATTCGTGTATTGAGGTGGATGATGAGCTTGCGGGCGACTGCCACGATCGCGACTTTGAATGGTTTGCCTGCCTCGCGCAGGTGCTCATAGAAGGCTTTGAGCACCGGATTGCGACGAGCGGCAACGACTGCCGCCATGTGCAGCACCCGTCGCACCTGGGCACGTCCACCCTGGATGTAGCGCCTGCCTTTCATCTTGCCGCTGTCGTGGTCATAGGGCGCGACTCCCACCAGCGCGGCGATGCTGCGTCTTCCGATGCGTCCGAGTTCGGGAAGGAAGGCCAGTAGGGCCCGGCTGGTCTGTGGGCCGACTCCGACGACTTCGCGAAGCACCTCGGCAGCTTTTGAGAGGTTCTCGTCTGCGGCGATGAGCAGCGCGGCGGTGGCATCGATCGACTCGATGTGCTTGCGGTAGCGGGCTGCCAGATCCTTGTGGATGCCGACGAGAAGCGTAGAGCCGATGTGGTGCTCGGCGCGGTTGAGCTCGCGTTGCTGTGAGTCGATGAGCTCAGCGCGTGCGCGCATGAGATCATCGAGTTTCTGGCGGTTGGAGTCCTTTGGTTCCAAGGGTTTCGGGCAGGCATGCGTGCCGTAGCGGCTGAGCATGGCGGCATCGAGCGGATCGCTCTTGGCGAGACGTCCGAGGGATTTGGCGAAGGCTCGGACGCGTTGCGGTTGCACAACGCTGATGCGGATCGCTTTGACGACAGCGGCTCCGACCAGGGCGCGTTCATAGCCTCCGGTCGCTTCGCAAACGAGGTGAGGAGTGGGCGTGGCTTTGGAGATGGCCTTGAGTAAAGAGGCAATGCCCTTGGCGTCAATGCTGAAGGTGCGGATGACTCCGAGGCAATCGAGGACGAGTTCAGCCTTGGCGACATCGACGCCGAGGTGGACAGAGGGTTTGGTATCTGGCAGGATGTTCATGTTGGTTTGTTCAGGCTTGTGATGCGAACTCAACGGCGATGCCGGCGGTTCGAGTAACGGTACGAACTGGCGACCCAACAGCCCGCAACGGTCCTCACTAATCTTCGAACTTCCGGAAGGAGATTCGAGCCGGGGGACGGACTCGCTGCGGGCCGGACGACCGGGGGCTAGCCCGGTCGTCCTCATTGGATCACTTGACTGACAGGGTAGCCCGCCAAGCAGCCAAAAGGAAGATACAAGCCGGGGTGCGTCAGCCCCCGGTTGGCTCGCTCAATGGATTGCGCCCCGGCAGGGGCGCTGGAAAGGCTCACAGGCCTTCGGATTCCGCCGCCCCTGCCGGGGCTGCATTCCTTTGAACCCCTAGAAACGGTTTCAAAAGTGTCTGACGAGGATCACGATGCAGGCGAGCCTGGAAAAGGCGAAGAGCCGCTCGATCTTCCAGCGATGCCGGTAGCGGCGCAGCGCCCGACCATCCTGCAGCGAGGCTCGCTTGCGATTGCGCCGGTGAGGACGGATCAGCTCGCCGTCCAGACGCCTCTTCAGTTTTCGAAGCCAATCGGCATCGTAGGCCCGGTCCGCAATCAGCCGCTGCGGAAGCCTTAAGGTCCTCTCCCTGCAGTCCGCCAAAGTCTGAACCACCAAGGTCACTTCTGCGGGCGATGCCAGGAAAGGGTGCCTTCCACAGGAAGACCCTGGCCGTCCACCACCACCATCTGTCCCCGTTTCATCGTCCACCACAGGAGCGAAGTGACTCCACAAAAACGGCCCGCCTTTTCGGGGCGGGCCGTTGGGGAACTTTTTGAAGCGGAGGATTACTTCGCGGCTTCGATGACGGCTTCCTTGGTGATGCCGAGCTTCTTGAAGACGGTGTCGCCGGGGGCGCTGAGGCCGAAGCGGTCGATGCCGAGGACCTTGCCTTCGGTGCCGACGTATTTCCACCAGAGACCGGTGACGCCGGCCTCGATGGCGACGCGCTTGGTGACGGACTTCGGCAGGACGCTTTCGCGATACTCGGCGCTCTGGCGGTCGAAGCGCTCGAAGCAGGGCAGCGAAACGACGCGAACGCCGTCATCGAGCTCGGCAGCGGCGGCGATGCAATACTGCACCTCCGAACCGGAGGCGAGG
>JAIXVN010000257.1 GCA_027483005.1 Verrucomicrobiaceae bacterium | reverse complement strand
GGCTGGTCTGCTTCGGTCTGTGAGCGGCGATCTGCAAACCACGGTGCTGAAGGGCGTTTCGCGCTCTTTCTATCTGACGCTGCGCCTGCTGCCCGCTCCGATGCGTGGAGCCGCGAGCCTGGGCTATCTGCTGGCGAGGACCAGCGACACGATCGCGGACACGGTCACGATTCCCGTGGTCGAGCGGCTGGCCTTGCTGGCGAGATATGGCGAGGCGGTTCGATGCGGCACGGCGGCTGGCCTCGGAAACGAGAAGGCCTTGAAATCGGCTGCGGATCCGCGCGAGGCGATCCTGTTGGAACGCGGTGATGAAATCCTGACCTGGCTGGCCTCTGTGCCCGAAGCGGAGGCGGCACTCGTCAGGGAGGTGGTTGCGATCATCATTTCCGGGCAACAGCTTGAT
Source organism: Verrucomicrobiaceae bacterium (assembly GCA_027483005.1). GTDB lineage: Bacteria > Verrucomicrobiota > Verrucomicrobiia > Verrucomicrobiales > Akkermansiaceae > Luteolibacter. The sequence goes on along the minus strand of JAIXVN010000257.1, from coordinate 4,186 downwards.
CTGGAGCGCTTCAAAGGGGCTTCGGAAGACAAACCGATTTCCCTGAAGAATGATGACGAACTCGAAGACTACGCCTGGCGGGTGGCGGGTTGTGTGGGTGCGTTCTGGACCAGGCTGGGGTTCCTCACGCTGGGCAGATCCTTTTCAAACTCGGAAGAAAACAGGTTGCTCGAACAAGGCATCGCCTATGGCAAGGGCCTGCAACTGGTGAACATCCTCCGTGATCTGCCGGGCGATCTAGCAGCCGGACGCTGCTACCTGCCGGTGGCGGATCCCGACGACCGCGATGCCCTGTTAGGCCAGCATGCGCGTTGGCTGGAGAAGGCGATCGGCTGGGTGCGAGAAGGCGAGGCCTATGCGGCCACGCTGCCGCTGCGTCGGATGCGCGCCGCCACCGTTCTGCCCGCGTGGCTGGCATTGGAGACACTGGAGGCGATGCGTGGGGCGGGTTGGTCGCGACTCGGCGAGCGGGTCAAGATCAGGCGCAGCCGGGTGTATCGGCTTCTGTGGGACGGATGGATCTGGAATCCCTGATCACCTGTTTCCGACCACGCCGATTGGAAAGAGGGCCTCGCTTTTGAGGGCGGGCAGGTGTCGGCGTGGCAGAACCTTGTTTCGAAGGGCCAGCAGATCACTGGGCTGCCGCAGGGGTATAGACATCGACGCGGCGGTTGTTGCTTGGGTTCGCATCGGTCTGGTTTACGGGCACCGAGATGCTGGTTTGAAAGGTGACCGGGTCGCTGCTCGCCGGGACGCGGATCTCGAAGGTCTGGGTTTTTCCGGCAGCGAGGGAGCCGACGTTCATCGACTGGGTGCCGGCGGGGGTGGTGACCTGGACCGGTAGGTTGAAAAGATTGGCCGTGCCCTGGTTCTGGACGGTGACCTGGAGGGTGAGTCCGTTGGTGCCGTTGACGACCCACTGCGAGGCCACGGCGGCATCGACGATGCCCGGAGTGGAGCTTTCCATCACGCGTCCGAGGTCGGTGAGTCCGCCGCCATAAAGGGGGTCGGCCCCGGGGGCACCGGCTTCGTTCAGGTAGCTGGAAACGAGCTTGGCGGCGTTGGTGGCGTTGAGGGACTGGTTGATGTTGTTCGACATCGTGGCGACGATCGCGCCGACCTGCACGGGCACGCTGGCGGAGGTGCCGGTGAAGGAGACCGTGCCGCCGTCGATGCCCTCGGCGTTGAGCGCGTATCCGGGAGCGGCGGCGGTGAGGTTGCTGCCGGTGTTGGAGAAAAGCAGGTGGTCGCCACTGGCATCGACCGCGCCGACGGCGATCACCCCGGGAAGGGCGGCGGGCTGGGCGATCTGGTTGATGCCGTTGTTGCCGGCTGCGGCGACGATCACCACGCCACGCTCCTGGGCGTATTCGACGGCGCTCTGAAGGACCGAGCTGTAGCCGTCGCCGCCCATCGAGATGTTGATGACCTTGGCCCCGCCATCGACGGCGGCGAGGATTCCCTGGGCGATGAGAAAGCTGTTGGACGAGCCATTGTCATCCGCCACGCGGATTGAGAGGATGGAGGCTGAGGGGGCGACGTCGAGAATCAGCGAGCTGACGGCCGTGCCATGGCCGTTGAGCTGGGAGAGGTCTTTGGGAAAATCGACGAGGGAAATCTGTCGCATTCGCGAGGCGGCGGACGAGGCGGCGGAGACGCCGGTGTCGAGGACGGCGACGAGGACCCCATTTCCCCAGGTGCTGCGGTCGTAGCCATTGATGCCAAGCCAGGAAGCCAGTCTGTTTCCGAACGGCACGGCTCCGGGCTGGATGGTGCCTTCCGGGAGTTCCGGCACGATGATGGGAAAAATGAATCCGGTCTGCTCGGTGCCCTCGAGCAGGGCCGCAAGTTCGGCGGCACTGAGGAAGCCGACGCGGAGGGCCTTCAAGGCATCGATCCGGCCCAGGACCGCGATGCCCTTGCCCCTGATCTTCGCCAGAAATCGCTCCATCGACTCGCGGTCCGCGAAAACCAGCGAGCGTTGGCCTGCGATGGCGCCTTTTTCGAGTGCCTCGGTGTCGAGCCTGATCTTCGGCTCCGGGCGCTCTCCGCTGCCGAGTTTCCGGGGCTCATTCTCCAGTCCGGCGAAGGGGTCTTTCGGAGGAGTCGGAGGCTTGGTGCTGATGGGTCTCTCAACCTCGGCCGTCCGGGCGATGAAGTATCCTCCCGTCGCCAGAGCGGCGAAAAGCAGGGGGAAAAGGATCCAGCGCCGGGGAGTCATCCATTGACAATAACCGCCCGGAGGAAAAACGGTCGCAAAAAGTTGTAAAATCCATCAACCGGCCTGGCGTGCCCCAGGCTCAGGGTTGCTGCTTGGGCAGAACGGCTGGGGCCGTGTCGAGAACCGTTGAGACGAAGGGCTGTATGGAGCCGGGGGTCGCATAGACAATGAAGACCCGACGGTAAGCATCGAGATACTGAAGCTGTCGTTCGGTGAACGGCACCCACGACTCGCCTTCGCGGTAGTAAAAGTTCGTCTGGGCGTTGTTGAACTCGTCCCGCTTTTTCACAGGCGGAACGCTGGTGATTTTTCCCGGATGAACCGGCAGCTTGTGCTCACCCGCCTCGATGGCGGTTTCCACCGGCAGCAGGCTCAGCACCTTGGACTCGCCCTTGGGAAAGGCGGCTGGGCTGTCATCGATGAAAATCCCGCGATAGGCGGGCTTGGTGCCCGGAGGTGCGGGGACGACGATGAGGATCCCATGATTGGCGTTCTGGGGGACCACGACCGTCGCAGCCAAGGCCGCGGCGGCTTCGGGCTTGCGCGGATCGACCTTGTCCGAGTTGAAAAGAAGCAGCGAACCGTTGACCAGGGAGGCTGGCTGCGGAGCTGTGAGCCCTTCGGGTTGGAGGTTCAGCTTCACGAGACGGCCCGCCTGATCGGGGAGATAAAGCTCCGCGACCGGGTTCACCGGGTCGTGAAGGACCGCACGGATCTGGAAGGCGGGAGTGGAGGTGGGTTGCTGGCCGAGACCGGCTGCCTGCAGCAGCAGGGTGGTCAGAACAGCAAGAGAGGTCGACTTGAACATGGGCGAATCAGATTTCATTGCTCGACAGCCAGCGGAAGGAAACGACCTTCATGCGCCGACCGAAGAACTTGTTGTCCGGCGAAACGGTGGCATCCGTGTAGGCGTTTGCCGAGGGGCGATTTGCACCGGTGTCGGAAACCACATACTCGGGGATGCGTTGCACCACGGCTTCGAGGTAGGCACGGGCGGTGATGGTACCGTTCGAGTCCTGGGCCTGGCCACAGGTTCGGATCACGAAGGTATCGGAGCGGACCGTGGCGGTGGGTTCGATGATCCGAAGAAGGTCACCCTGGCTGATCCAGCCCGGAGCTCCCGCGGCCGGGTTTCCAATCGAAGCCGCCGGGGTCTTGTAGTTGTAGAGGTTGGCGTCCCTGATGTCCGCTGCGGTGATCGGCACTTGGTTGGTGTAAACGGAATCGTTGAGTTTCGCTTCCGTGATGGCCGCCTCAAGCGCGCCACTGCGGCTGAGATCCGATTCAACACCGACCTGGCGGTTGACGAATTCCGACATGGAAAGGAAGGGGCCGCGGAGGCGCACCTGATCGACGATCTTGCTGGCGAGGTTCTCGATATCGGAGTCGGAAAGTTCACGATAGCCGTTCCATTCGTTGGTGCGGGAGTTGTCGATCTTGTTGGCATCGACGGCTACCGTACTGGTGACGCCGCCGTTGACCAGGGTCATCGGGAGGATCGGTGTTCCCTTGGATTTGCTGATCTCCATCACGCCGTTCTTGGCCCACAGGCTGACGACGTCGCTCTTGTTCATTGAGGCGAGCATGGCCTTCCAAGCCTGGACGCTGGTGGAGTTGACGTTGAAGGGGCCCTTGATCAGCTGATACTCGGCGGCGAACTTGTAGGCATCGGTTTTCGGCTTGCCGGAGGCGAAGAGTTCGGCATTGGCGGTCTGAGCGGTACGGCCTTCCGGAAGATAGGGCTGGTAGGCCTGGGAAATCAGCGGCGTGTCCGTGTTCATGAAGTTGTCGAATGACACAGCGGGCGTGCTTTTCGCGTAGGTCGCAAAGGTCGAGAAATAGAAGCGGTCGTAGAGCGCGTGGTTGGCCAGGACCGACTGGTCGAGCAGCGCGTAGGAGGCGATGGTGGAATCCGTCTGACTGACCCGGTTGGTGGACATCAGGGGCGAGACCTGGGAGTTGCCG
>JAIXVN010000631.1 GCA_027483005.1 Verrucomicrobiaceae bacterium | reverse complement strand
GTCTGACCGGTTGACGTCAAACGAGTTCTGCGCCGTCCGCTCCCCCAACTTTCAACCCGGGAGCCCTTTTCAGGACTGCCCGGAGAGGCGGTGGTTCATGGAGATCGAGGAACGCAGGCTGCGCATGATCCCCACCAGGGAATCATGTCCTTTCGCCGCTTCCGCGCAGGCCGGGCTGCGACCACGGTTGCGGCTGACGTGACGACCGATTTCTGAATAGAGCTGGCTGATCTGGGTCTCGATCAGACCGAGTTCCGCCCGGTGGCCGGAGATTTCGCGGTTGGCCTCACCGATGATCTGGAAGGCTTCCGAGGCCTGATCGCGCCGTTCCTGGCGGATCTCGGACAGCTTCTTGTCGAGTTCGTCCAACTCGGCATCGCCGTCCTCCAGTTCCTTGGCGACTGCGGCGCGTTGAACCTTGAGTTCGCTGAATCGGCCCTTGAATTCTTCGAGCTTCTCCCGGACTCCGACCAGGTCGGGGTGATCCTCAGAGGTTTCCTTTCCAAGGACCTCCAGCTTCATCTTCATGCCCTCATAGGCCCTCCTCACCTCGCGGGCTCTCAAGACGACCTCGTCCCGCTGCCGCGCCAGGGTCTCGAGCTTCGCCATGATCTGCCCACGTTCGGCCATGAGGTCCAGATGCGGTTCCGGCTTCGAGTTGAGGAGCAAGGCGCGCTCCTCGTGGGCGGCTTCAAGCTTCTGATTGCACAACTCCACCTTGACCCGGATCTCGTCACGTTCCTTCACGAGGCGCCGGAGGTTCCAGTACTCCACCGACAGTTCCTCGATGTGCTCCACGCGCTCCCAGATCGCCGCACCCAGCACCGTCTCCGCGTCGCGCAGAAGGTGCATCTCGTTTGCGGCGTCTGACATGCGCCTGTTCTTTCGGTGCATGCCGAAAGCCTGCGCCACACGGGCGATGAAGAATTTGGTGGGGGTCATGGCAAAATTCAGCGGGCAATGGTCGCACGCAGACTGGCGATCACATTGAAATCTTCAAGCGTTGTTGTGTTGCCGGAAACGTCACCCGTGACCACGAGTTCCTTCAGAAGGCGACGCATGATCTTGCCGGAGCGGGTTTTCGGCAGCCCTGGGGCGAAATGGAGGTCGTCGGGCTTGGCAATCGCGCCGATCAGCTTGCCGACGTGGTTGCGGAGTTCGGTGCGCAGTTCCTCGGTGCCCTCGAAGTTCTCCTTCAGGGTCACAAAGGCGACCACGGCCTGGCCTTTCATGTCATCCGGACGTCCGACCACTGCGGCTTCCGCGACGGCGGGATGGGCGACGAGTGAGCTTTCGATTTCCGCCGTGCCGAGGCGGTGGCCGGACACGTTGAGCACGTCATCGAGGCGGCCGATGATCCAGAAATTGCCATCCTTGTCGCGTCGAGCGCCGTCGCCAGCGGTGTAGAAACCCTCGTAGTCCGACCAGTAGGTCTTCTTGTAGCGGGCCTTGTCGCCATAAATCGTGCGGGTCATCGCCGGCCAGGGCTTGCGGATGACCAGGCGGCCGTCCTCGCCGGCTTTGCACTCGTTGCCGGCATCATCGAGGATGGCGGCATCCACACCGAAGAAGGGCAGGGTCGCGGTGCCGGGCTTGCAGGGCGTGGCTCCGGGGATCGGCGTGATCATGATCGAGCCCGTCTCGGTCTGCCACCAGGTATCGACGATCGGGCAACGCGAGCCGCCGATCTGCTTGTGATACCAGTTCCAGGCTTCCGGGTTGATCGGTTCGCCCACTGAACCGAGCAGGCGCAGCGAGGAAAGGTCGTGTTTGTCCGGAAACGCATCGCCGGCCTTGATGAAGGCGCGGATGGCGGTCGGGGCGGTGTAGAAAATGGTGACGCCGTAGTCCTCGATCATTTTCCAGAAGCGACCGAAGTCCGGCTGGTTCGGGGCACCTTCATACATCACCTGGGTCACGCCGTTCGCGAGAGGTCCATAGACGATGTAGGAATGACCTGTGATCCAGCCGACGTCGGCGGTGCACCAGTAAACGTCCTCCTCCTTCATGTCGAAGACGTACTTGCAGGTCGAGTAGGTGCCGGTGAGGTAGCCGCCGGAGGTGTGGAGGATGCCCTTGGGCTTTCCGGTGGAGCCGGACGTGTAGAGGACGAAAAGGGGATGCTCGGAGTCGAAGGCCTTGGCCTTGTGCTTCGAGGAAACGGTGGCCTCCTCCTCGTGCCACCAGACATCGCGTCCGGCGGTCATGGAAACCTCGTTGGCCGTGCGCTTCAGCACGATCACACGCTGCACCGACGGGCATTTCAGAAGGGCTTCATCGACGGCGGGCTTGAGCGCGACGACCTTTCCGCGACGCCAGCCACCGTCTGCGGTGATCACGGCCACCGCGCCGGAATCCTCAAGACGATCGACGATCGCTTCCGAGGCGAATCCGCCGAAGACCACCGAATGCACCGCGCCGATGCGGGCGCAGGCGAGCATGGCCACGGCGGCTTCCGGAACCATCGGCATGTAAATCAGCACGCGGTCATTGGCCTTGATGCCGTTCTTTTCGAGGACATTGGCGAAGCGGCTGACGTCCTTCTGGAGCTGGCCGAAGGTGATGACCCGCTTGTCGCCGGGCTCGCCTTCCCAAATGATGGCGGCCTTGTTCTTGCGCTGGCCTTCGGCGTGACGATCGACGCAGTTTTCACAGACGTTGAGCTTTCCGCCGACGAACCATTCCGCGAACGGGGCCTTCCAATTGAGGACTTTTTTCCAAGGCTTGCGCCAGACCAGTTCCTTCGCCTCGCGGGCCCAGAAGGTGGCGGGCTTGTCGATCGACTCCTGGTAGAGCTTCTTGTATTCCTTCATCGACCCGATCCGGGCCTTGGACGAGAATTCCTTGGACGGCTTGATCGCCGCTTCCTCAGCAGATTTTTTGGGTTTCTTGCTCATCGCTTCAAAAAAGTTCTCCGAACGGCAAGCGCCTTCCCGGATGAGGGCAGATGCTAGAAACCATGTTGGCCAAGGACAAGCCACTTGCCTGGCAAATCCGACTTTTTCTTCGGAGTCTCCCTTCCCGGGGGTTTTCCAGCATGATGTTCAGCGTACTGTCAACCGAAGCATCCAAACTGCCCTCCGGAGCCCTCGAACTGCCCTCCGGAGCCCTCGAACTGCCTTCCGGAGCTCCCGAACTGCCCTCCAGAACTGCCCTCCGGAGCCCTCGAACTGCTCTCCGGAGTCCTCGAACTGCTCTCCGGAGTCCTCGAACTGCCCTCCGGAGCGCCCGAAGTGGCAAACGGAGTCCTCGAACTGCCATCCGGAGTCCCCGAGCTGTCATCTAGGGCCTCAGAACTGCCAAACGGAAGCTAAATTCATCGGCCTCTGGATTTTCTAATCAAACTTGCAATATTTTTTCTTCTATTGAAGATTATCCGCAATACAACAATACCTCCAACAATTAATAGCAAGGCTGCATACATGCTCCATTTAGAGCGATTTTTACTCGCTAATGAGGCAACGGCTTCAGCTGGCTTTGTTGCAATCAACTTAATATCCTTCGTAATGCTTCCACCGACCAGCTTCTGATAGTTTTCGAGGTTATTTTCGGCGTAAGATTCAGGCATTGCGCGATTGTCAGCTTTTCTCCGATTGATTGCTTCGACCTTTAGTTTGCCTGACTTTAAGGCAGTGAAATACTCATTCCATTCATTGGGGAAGTCCCTGGTAACAATATCTTCAATTTTATCGATGACGGCTCCAACGCGGGGATTGTCGTAATTGTAGCTGAGGAAGTCTCCCTTTGCCATATCCGCCCAAAGAACTGCACATAGCGCTTCAGGAACCAATTTGCCTTGCTCTCGACGTTCGCAGAGCGAATCAACAAAATCAACATATTCTTGAGGCGGTAGGTACTCTCCCGCGACAATGATAAGGGATTGCTTTCTTCCGTCTCCAGCAACTGAAGGCAAATCATCAACAATTTCCCGCCAATTTTGAACGACTCCTCGAACAAAATCAAGAGTGCCGGGTGATTGTTGAGAATGTATAACGCCATCTTCGGAAACGCGATGTCTCTCGTTTCTTAGGTAGTCTGTTACAACATCGGGAATCTTAGCTAAAGCCAATTCCGGAATAATTAGAAAGTTTATTGCAATCAGTTTAACAACTTTGTGGAGATGTCTCATGGAGGCGGGATGTTAGCTTTTCGATAATGAGCTTCTTGATACGCTGCGTCAGATATGTGAGGATATCGATTAACGTTCCTTGGTCCCGCATTGATCCATGCACCATCGTAGTCAAGTATCCCGACGTGAGCGCTAGTATGTGGAATATGAACATCCCAATCTAGAAAAATGTCTTCCAGTGACCCTCCTTCCATATAGCGAGATACTATGGCTCCGGGCTTAACTGTATCAGTGCTAAACAACCAAGCCCAACCTGAAATTGGAAACTTGCTGTCGTACCAGTCGAAGGCTCTTGGTGGGGAACCAGCCACATCGAGCGGTATCGAGGCACCTGCATTCGTTGCCATATGATAAACAAAAATGTTACATTTATTCGAGCCGATTCCTGCTGTTAGAGTAGGCGTAGCTACGACGCTTACCGATTTCGAGTAAGCTGTGGAACCAAGGAAACTTCTTGCTTTTTTGACAATTCCCAACTGCAGCTCTCCTTCTGTGACACCAACAAATTGAATTTGCCCTTTTTTGTATTTTGGATTCATGGTGCCAGCACTGTCTTTCCCATGGGGGTCATCACGCTCCCTGACGTAATACAAGTACTTTGGGGATTCTTGCCCAGGGATTGCGATTTTTGCTCGAATTTTGAAAATGCCGGCGCTTTGTGTTGCGATCTCAATTTTATTTCCTGTTCCAAATGCTGTCCACACTTCAAAAAAACCATCTCCTCTCAATATTTTGTAGTCCCACGTAACTGAGATGCCAGGAGGTAATGATTCGTTTGTGATCTCGTAGACTAATTTTTCTCCCGCCTTTACAAGAACTCCGTCGCTGGGAGGTTCTTTGTTTGGTTCATGAATATTGATTTTAATTGGGATTAGTCTGCAGGATGCGGCCATCCAAAAACTCGAAACAGAATCAGGAATAACAGAAAGATCAAAAGGATCTGAAAAGATCTGATTGGGTTGTATTTTCATGATCACTACCTCGGAGGATAGTGTAGTCGCTGGGCTCTCCCCAAACGGATTTCGTTTTTCGGTGATCTTTAAAAATGGGTATTCTTGCAGCTCGGGCTTCGCGGGTGCTTTAATCCAAATTCTCTTTTGTTCAATTTTTCCTTCGGCAAGTGATCCGTCGGAAGTAGTCAAGCAATGCGAATAAACTCCAGTGCTCAGTAAAGGTTGACCCTGGGCTAGAGGACCGGGGTCAAGTGGGAAAGCAGTCGCCGAAGCTTTGCTGGCGAGAATATCCAAGCTAAAGTAATTATCATAACTTTGCGTAGATGTAGCGGGTTGCCAGTATGTATGGGAAGTGTAATAGCCCCAGGATCCCTCTGCTTGCACCGTATCTCCTGCTCCATACGCATAACGAAATGCCGTGTACATTTGTATCGGAAAATCCTCACCGTTTTTCGGATCGGTCTTGGCCTGCTGTTCGCCTAGGTTGTTAACTCCGTCTCCGTCAGGGTCTCCATTTGGGCCGTTGTTGATGTCGCGGCTGCCGTCGTCGGTGGGGTCGAGGCCGTGGTCTTCTTCCCATTTGTCGTCGAGGCCGTCGCCGTCGGTGTCTTTGCGGAGGGGGTTGGTCTGGATGTTGGGCTTGAGGTTGGTGTAGCCGACGATGCCTCCGGGCCGGGGACGGGGGGTGATTTCCTGGAGGTTGGTGAGGCCGTCTCCGTCGTAGTCGGCGCTGCCGACGGTTTCTCCGGGTGCAGGGGCTTGGTCGGTGTATTGGAGGCGGTAGAAGCCTCCGGCGCTGGGGCCGTCGACTTCGTAGCTCATCGGGCCGTTGAGGCCGGGCTCGATGTTGGGTGCCCAGGTCCAGTCTTGGAGATCTGGGGAGGCTTGGAGGAAGTAGGTGAGTTCGGGGTGACCGGTCCAGTGGAGGAGTTTTTCGCCGGTGGGGAGAAGTTCGAGGCGGAGGTCTTGATCGGGGAGGGTTTGGGAGGATGAGAGGCCGGAGACTAAAATCATGAGACAGATGGGAACATTGAACATCGAACGTCCAACGTTGAAGATCGAAGGGGAGAGAAGGGTCATGGCTGCGCTCCTTCCTGTTCGGCGCGTTCTTCGGCGGCTTGTTGTTGGTCGGCCTTGTCCTGTTCGGTGAGATAGCGGCTGTTGCGGTGGGGCTTGAACCAGAAGACGGGGGGCTCGGCGGGTTTCGGGTGTGCGTCAGCCCAGGCCTTTTCTTCAGCTCGACGCTCGGCGAGGTCATCGCGAAGCTTTTCCAGGCGTGGCTTTTCGGCGAGGTAGAGTTCGTGAAGGGCGATGAGTGGGGCGAGTCCGGCAGGGTCTTCGGCGTTGCCTTTGGTGAGGCGGTAGGTGTCCGGGGCGATTTGAGGAACCGGGATGGGTGGGCGACCGAGCGCTGCAAGGCGTTGGGCATAAGGTCCGGTGGTGCTTTGCTGGGAGAAGATGAGGTTGGCGTGGTGAGGGACGCCGTTTCGAACGAATCGGTTGATGGGGGAAAGGAGGCCGATATTGTAGCCGAGATCAGCCTCGTAGGGCTCTTGGGTGACGGGGTGGAGCCAGCGGACGTGGCTGACACGTTGGTCATAGATGGTGCCGCCCAGGCTGATGACGACGAGCTGGCGGACTAGACGCGGAGGGAGGCCGGGCGCGGGCTCAGGCACCGGCTGGGGCTCTGGGAGATCGGGAGCCATGGAGGCCTTGCCGCGCTGGAGAGTGGTGGTTTCACCCTGCTCATCGCGGACGATGATGGTGGCTTCAGCGTCAGTGAGAGGCTGCTTGGGCTCAACGGGCGCGGGTGGGACGAAGGGGCCGACTTCGAGGGAGCC
>JAIXVN010000040.1 GCA_027483005.1 Verrucomicrobiaceae bacterium | reverse complement strand
CGAGGTGAACTTCACCGAACCCATGTTCGTGGTGGTGATCATGGCACTGGCGTCCACCCGGCCGATCCTGCGCTTTGCCGAAAGCTGCCTGCGGTTCTTCGCCCGCTTCGGAAAGGAAACCCCGGCGGCGTGGTGGCTTTCGATCCTCATCATCGCGCCGATCCTCGGATCCTTCATCACCGAGCCCGGAGCCATGACGATCGCCGCCATGCTGCTGGCCAGGAACTTCTATCCGTTGAAGCCGCGGCCGGTCTTTGCGTATGGCACGCTGGGCCTGTTGTTCGTCAACATTTCGGTCGGCGGGGTGCTGACAAACTTCGCCGCGCCTCCGGTGCTGATGGTGGCGAACAAGTGGAACCTTTCGAGCCTGTACATGTTCCAGCACTACGGCGACAAGGCCCTGCTGGCGATCCTGGTCTCCGCGCTGGCCTACTATCTCTATTTCCGCAACGACCTCCGGGAAATGGCCAGTCTGGTGCCCGACCGCGATGGCGACGGCATCGCCGACTGGACCCAGCGCGAGGATGGAGTGCCGGTGTTCGTCACCTTGGTTCATTTGCTGTTCATGCTGCTGACGGTGGTGTTCGCCCATGATCCGGCGCTGTTCATCGGAGGCTATCTTTTCTTCCTGGCGTTCACGATGGCCACGCGCCACCACCAGAATCCGATATCCCTGCGCGGGCCGGTGCTCGTTGGTTTCTTCCTCGGTGGCCTCGTGGTGCACGGCGGTCTTCAGGGTTGGTGGCTGCAGCCGATCATTTCGAGCCTGACCGAGTGGCCGCTGTATCTCGGCGCGACGGTTCTGACCTCCTTCAATGACAACGCCGCCATCACCTTCCTGGCCAGCCAGGTGGAGGGACTTTCTCCGGCCTTGAAGTATGCGGTCCTCGCCGGGGCGATCAGCGGTGGCGGCCTGACGGTCATTGCCAACGCCCCGAATCCCGCCGGCCAGGCGATTCTCGCGCGATTCTTCGGCGACGGGGTTTCTCCGATGAAACTGCTTCTCGCCGCGCTGATCCCGACGCTCATCGTGATGGCCCTGTTCATGGGGATGCCCAACAGGAATGACCACAAGCCATCCACTGAACCGGCTCAGCCGACGTCGGGCGGGCAGCCTTCACACTGACTCTCTGTTTCGAGTTTGGGATTTAGAATTTCGTGCTTTCCTCAATCATGTTCACCGGTCTCGTCGAAGCCACCACCGCCGTCATTTCCCTGGAACCGAAAGGCGACCAGGCGCGTCTGATTCTCCGTCCACCCTTCCAGCACGAGCTCGCGCTCGGTGATTCGGTGGCCATCAACGGCTGCTGTCTAACAGTGGCGGCGCTGCTGGAGGAAGGCACGGCCTTCGACCTCCTGATGCAGACGCTGAAAGTCACCTCGCTGGGTGGATTGAAGCCGGGCTCGGCGGTGAACCTTGAGCGTGCGATGCAGGCCGGGGCAAGGTTCGGCGGGCATTTCGTGCAGGGCCACGTGGATGCCACGGGAACCCTCGTTTCCCTGGAACCCAGCGGTCAGGACCATCGGTTGCAGGTCGCGCTCCCCCCGGAGATCCATCGTCTCTGCATCGACAAGGGCTCGCTCTGCATCGACGGGATTTCCCTGACCATCGCGGAGCTTCTGGAAACGTCGGCTGTGTTCTGGATCACCCCACACACATTCACCCACACACATCTCTCCTCGGCCAAGGCCGGGCAGGCGGTGAACCTGGAGGCCGACCTCCTGGCGAAGTATGTCGAGCGCTTGGTCGCCCAGTCCCCTGCCCTCAGCCGTGCGGAGCAAGGAGTGTGAACGGCCACCATGGGAGATTGCGGAGGATCCAGAATGAGACCACGAGCCAAAGCAGACAGACCGCCCCCCTAGCCCCCACCTTCATTCTCCACGGCAAAGGCCTGCCACATGCCCAGCCGATCGCCTCGATCAAGGCTCCCACCATGGCGATGGGAAACAGAATCATACCCAGTGGATTGTAGCGGAAGGCCGAGACGGGATCGCCGTGCATCATCGCGAAAGTTGCGCGAGTCATGCCGCATCCGGCACAATGCAGGCCTGTCCAGCGCTGGAACAGACACAGCGGGCCGACTGCCAGCCCATTGGGCCCCATCTGGAAGAGCAGCGCGGCTGCCACTCCGCAAAGAACAGCAACCGCAACCATAATCGCCCAGCGGCGGATCACAGGGAGGAATGGCTGGCCGCTCCGGAAACCCCGACCACAAGGGCGAAGATGATGTAGATCACGATCACCGTGAGACCGAGACCGAAGGCAATGCCGGTCCACATCTTCGCGTTCTTCGAAGCTGCCATGGCACCTGCAATGTCACCACGTGCCTTCAGTCCATCGACCTTGGCTGCGTAAACGATCGCCGGAATTCCAAGCGGCCAGCAGCAAAGGATGGTGACGACAATCGACTGCCAGAGGTAATTCGGAATCACCTGCGCATTGTATGAAACCGGACTGACAGGGGCAGCCGCCACTGGAGGAGAGTAGGGCGAATTCTGCACCGCAGGAGACGGGGAAACCGGCCTTGTGGCCTGGTTCACCACACGCAGTTCCGGGACCTGACCGGCGGGCAACCAGTCGGCCAGGCCATCCTTCCAGACAAGATCGCTCGAAGCGATTTCACCGGAGGCGAGTTTCGATTGAATCTCCTCGGTGCCGATCGGCCCGAGCTGGTTTCCGTTTTTCGAGTAATACCATTGCATGGAGGTAGGGATTCAGGGGTGGAAAACGGCACCGGAAATGGCAATGGCCGCAAACACGATGGTGCCCACGGAAAAGACAATGCCGAGATAGCCGAGAATCAATCCGGTGATCGCCATGCCGCGACCACCAATCGG
>JAIXVN010000014.1 GCA_027483005.1 Verrucomicrobiaceae bacterium | reverse complement strand
CTGACCCGCGAATTCTCCCGCCTCACCCACAGCGCCAACCGTCCGGGTGACGATGCCGCCCACTCGCCCTTCATCCCTGGCCAGACCACCGTTCCCTATGCCGGTCGCGTTTTCAACGAGGATGAGGTCGAGGCCGCCGTCTCCGCCACCCTCGACTTCTGGCTCACCCTCGGGCCCGAAGGCGAGGCGATGGAAAAGGAACTCGCCGAGTTCATGGGCGTGAAGCACTCCCTGCTCGTCAACTCCGGCTCCTCCGCCAACCTTGTGGCCTTCAGCGCCCTGACCACCCACAAGCTTCCCGAACACAAGCGCATCCGCCCTGGTGACGAGGTCATCACCGTCGCTGCCGGCTTCCCGACCACCGTCGCTCCCATCATCCAGGCCGGTGCCGTACCGGTCTTCATTGACGCCAAACCCCTCACCGGAAACGCCGATTGCAGCCTGCTCGAGGCCGCCTACTCGCCCGGCAAGACCAAGGCCGTGATGATGGCCCATGCCCTCGGCAATCCCTTCGAACTCTCCATCGTCCTCGCCTTCTGCAAGAAGTACGACCTCTGGCTCGTCGAGGACAACTGCGACGCCCTCGGCTGCACCTACACGCTTCCCGCCGAACTCGCCAAGGAACTCGGTCTCGACCACCTCATCAAGATCGCCGAGAAGGGCGAGCACCCGATCATCCGGTTCTCGGAGTCCGAAAGCGGGAAACTCCTGACCGCTCCTACGGGATCCTTCGGTGACATCTCCACCCAGTCCTTCTACCCTCCCCACCACCTCACCATGGGCGAAGGCGGTGCCGTCAACATCGTCCGCAAGCCCCCGCTCAAGACCTACGCCGAGTCCTTCCGCGACTGGGGCCGCGATTGCTGGTGCGCCTCCGGAAAGGACGACACCTGCGGCAAGCGCTTCAAGTGGCAGCTCGGTGAACTCCCGGAGGGCTACGACCACAAGTACATCTACAGCCACATGGGCTTCAACCTCAAGCCGCTCGACACCCAGGCCGCCATCGGTCGCGTCCAGATCAAGCGTCTCCCCGCCTTCATCGAGGCCCGCAAGCAGAACTGGGAACGCCTCCGCCGCGGCCTCCATGGACTGGAGCAGTACATCGACTTCGCCCTGCCCACCCACGCCACCGCCTGGAATCCCCCGCAGGAAGGCTCCAACTCCGAAGTTCCAAGCTCCAGTTTCACCTGGGACGAAACCGGCTGCCGCACCGATTGTTCGTGGTTCGGTTTCAAGATCACCATCAAGGAGGATGCTCCCTTCACCCGCACCGAACTCGCCGCCCATCTCGACGAGAACAAGATCGGCAACCGCATGCTCTTCGGCGGCAACCTCGTCCGGCAGCCCGCCTTCGTGCAGCTCCGCCGCGACAACCCCGCTGCCATGCGCGTTTCCGGTGGGCTTCCCGGGGCCGATCGCATCATGAACCAAACCATGTTCCTCGGCACCTATCCCGGCCTCACTCCCGCGATGATCGACTACATCGTCAAGGTCATCCGCGAATTCGCAGCCGCGAAGGCCGCCGCCTAAAGGTCCAAAAGCCGAAAGGCAAAAAGTCACCAAACCTTCGACGTTGGACGTTCGCTGTTAAATGTTCGATGTTCAGGACCCTCCCCAATGCCATCTCTCGCCCGACAGCTTGGTGAAACGGCACCGTCTTCCTTCCTGATCAGGAAGGCAAGGCGTCTGGGTCTTGTTGGGTTGGAGGCATTCATCGAGCTGGCCGCCGCCCGGGGCTGTGACCATTACCGTCCTTCCTCACCCTGTGGCGTCAAGGATCCTGGGCACGAATGCTTGTCCGATGAGGAACTGACCATCCTGCTTCTTCTTGGAGAGAACGTCTATGCCCCGAAGGCCGTTCGGTGTGCAGCTCAACTTGCGCGCTCGCACAGGGTCAGGCCCAGCCATCTGGCCGACCTTGCGATTCAACACAAGACCAGTCGGGTGCTTCATCACATCGCCCGGGCTGGCAGCCTTCATGACCCTGAAGGGGCGGACTTCTGGCAGGCCGTCCTTTCCCGGCTTCCTTCGACGGCCTACCCTGAACAGGAAGCAGACCTCCCACATTGGAGCCGATTCGTTTCCATGCCGGGTCTTCAGAGAAAAGGCCCTGCCCCGATTCGTTGGCTCGTCCCCAGCAGATGAATCACCCTGAGATCATCCTGCGGACTCTTGATCGACACCTGATCGCTCCGGTCCGTTTGATTCTTTATGGTCGAGCTGCCCTCGCACTTGGATTTCCCTCCCCGGACCCTGAGCATGAAGCAACCTTGGATGTGGATGCGATTCTTCCGCTCATCGAGACGGAGTTGATCGAGTCAAACGACCAGTTTTGGACCGCGTTGGAAGAGACCAATCGGGAGCTGGAGCCCCAGGGCCTCTACATCACCCATTTGTTTGGCGAAGATCAGGTCGTCCTTTCGCGGGACTGGCTCGAATTTCTGGTTCCAGTTGAATTGCCGGGCCTTCGTTACCTTAGCCTCTTCCGACCTTCGACCACGGATTTGATCCTCACGAAAATGATGAGGATCGACCCACAGGACCGGGCCGATGTTCTTTTCCTGCTGGACCAGGGCTCACCCCGGCTCGAATCGGTCCTGATCAGTCCCGAATCGACCCAACTGCCCGACGTTCCGGAAATCATCAGCGCGTTCGAGGCGAACAAAAAGTGGCTCCTCGAACTGCCCTCCAATGGAGCCAGCATCCGAAATCCAAAGTCTTGAAGTCAGGCGACCTTCGATGTTCGATGTTCGATATTCCACCTTCCGTTCTCCAAAATTACCCTAAACCTCCACCGCCATGAATCGAAATCGCACTTACGTTTCGACCGTCCTCGGAGCCTTCCTGATGCTTGGTGACTTCTCGCACGCTCAGGAGGAAACCGCTGAGCCGCTTGAACTCACCCGCTTGCGGGAGCAGTTCCAGACCCGGATCGACCAGGAAATGATCCCTTGGCGGGACAAGTATAAGAAGGAACTGCAGAAGCTGGAGGATCGTCTGGTCCAGGAGCGCCGGCTCAAGGAGGCCTTGACCGTGAAGTCCGAGCGGGAGGCCAACGGAGGCCTCTCCAGCAAGCCGCCCGCCCAAGCCGCTACCCCCGTCCTCCCTGCACCCGATTCCACGGCGGAAGCCAGAAAGACGCTCACCGGAACCGTCTGGCTGGTCTATGCCTCCGAGGACAAGAAGCGGGAAATCCTCGTTGACGTGTATCACTTCTTGGAATCTAGCAATGTTTTTGTCATGTCATCCAAACGTCTCTTCCCTTGGTCCGCTAAAGCCACCACCGAAGTGGCAATCCAGTTCCACGCCGGAGATATCAAAATGACGGTGGACTACGCCAAGGCCTCAGGTGTTGCCAGCTACGGAGGAAAGGACTACACCCTCGTCTTGGCTGGCCGTCCGAACCTTTGATCCAGATGCCCGAGACAAACCCCGAGTTTTCAATGAAAACCACCCCTCCTTCTCCAGGCTGGCCCAACCCCTGCG
>JAIXVN010000145.1 GCA_027483005.1 Verrucomicrobiaceae bacterium | reverse complement strand
CGATTTCCATCTGCCATTCTTGATCCTGGCCGGGCTAAATGCCTGGGCCGGATCCAGCGCTCTCGACTCAGGACTTCACACCCTCATCCGGCGTGAGACCGAGCACGATGTCGAATCGCGCGGCGAGTTCGCCCGTCTTCGATCCCTCGATCGGCGTGAAGGGCACGATGACCGTTTTCAGTGCCTTCGGGTCCTTGATGCCCCTGATCACCATGTCGTCCTTCTGATCGGGCTCGCCTTCCGGATAGCACTGGGTGGTCAGCACCCGCTTGCCCTTGATCGAAATGGCGAAGTGGATGTGCTTCGTGCGGCCGGGATACTTGCCGGGCTTGACGGTGCGGAAGTAGTACTCGCCCTTCGATCCTGTTAGAAAGCGACCGTAGCTCTGGAAATTCCTGTCGCGTTTTTCGGGATCAGAGGCCTTCGAGTGGAGATAGATGCCGTTGTTGTCAGTGGACCAGATCTCAACGAGCGCGTTGCGGACCGGTTGGCCTTTGGGATCCATGACCACTCCGGTCAGATGCGTCACCTCACCCACGGCGGGGGTGATCGAAGAGTTGAGAATCAGCAGATCGTTGTCGGTGTCGAGCGGCAGACGATCCGGATAAAACGGCCCCTCGGTCTGCGCGGCGGTGGCGGTCAGGGCCTCGGCGAAAGCCCCCAGAATCGTGAAAAGCGCCGCCGATCCAGCGAGGGCGGTCCGGAGGAAATCACGACGGTGGCAGAGCGGACAATTCGGGGCACGCATGGCGACCAGCCTGAATGATCGGGGTGGAGGATCGAGCCAAATCTTCGGTGTCCAGGGACCTGCCTGATCCTTTGCCCGCCGTGTGGTCGTTTCACCCTGACGGCTTGCTTGCAAGCTCGGGTGGAATGCCCATGCTTCCCGCCCATGTCCTTTCCGCTACCGACGCCGCTTCTCCGCTTGTTTGCGGCGGTGATGCTTGCCGGTCTCCCGGCAATGGCCGCGACTCCGGAATTCATGACTCGGGTCTGGCAGTCGGAGGAAGGGCTGCCAGGAAACGCCGTGCGATCGGTGGCGCAGTCGGCCGATGGCTATCTCTGGGTCGCCACAGCGGAAGGGGTGGCCCGTTTCGATGGCGTCAGTTTCAGCGGATTCCCGGAAAGCGCCCCCTCGTCCCTGACCCGGCTCGCCGCCCGATACATCATCCCACTCGCCGATGGATCGATCTGCATTTCCACGGAAAGCGCCGGCCTGCTGCGCTGGGACGGTCGCTCGCTGATCCGGATCCTCGACGATCAGAGACAGGCCAACGTGCACGATGTCAGCCAGGTCATCCAGGGAGATGGCGGTTCGCTCTGGATCGTTCGAGGCGCTGAGACCTGGCACTGGACGGCCACCCACGGGGCGATGCCCGCGAAGCCTGACACGGCGATCCTGGCGAAACTGGAGGAGGATCGAGTCCGTTGGAGCGAGAGGGGCCGCTACCTGCCCGGCTTCAACCAGATGAAGCTGATCGATCGACACGGGCGATTGTGGAATTCAGGGACCGCCTCAGGACTCACCGTGACCCTGCCTGACGGCGGCCAAACGATCGACGTGCTCAAGGATGACAACGGCATCGCCGAGCTGGCCGAAGACCGCGAGGGAAACATCTGGGCGGCCCTGCAGACCGGGGGCCTGGCGCGCATTCGCGACCGGAGGGTCAGCATCCTGCGTCCCGGCATCGGCCCCACGGCGCCCACTTCCGTCATCCAGGACCACACGGGCGTCTGGTGGATCGGGGATCGATCAGGGGGAATCGACCGCATCGAGAAGGGTCTCGTCACCCATCACGTCACGGTGGCGGATTCCCTGGAGCAGCGGGCGATATCCGTTCTTTTCGAAGACCAGGCAGGCCGCTTCTACGCCGCCACCCGCGATGGCAGCCTGTTCATCTGGAACGGCGGCAAGTTTCTTTCGGTCAAACAGACGGGCACCACTCCGATCGCGAAGGTGGACGCCATCGCAGATGACGGCGACGGAGGCCTCTGGCTCGGTGGGGTCAATGGCCTGATCCGCTGGAAGGACCAGTTGCTGGAGAAATTCGACACCAGCAAGGGATTGCCCGGCACCCCCTCGGCCATGCTGCTCGGTGAGGGAAAAACCCTGTGGATCGGCACCAGCGAGGGACAACTGGTCCGCTTCGACGGCAGGACCTTCTCCACGGAATCCGCCGTCACGCCTTTGGCCGCCGGCCGCCGGATCTCCGGGATCGTCTCCGGAAAAAATGGCGATCTTTGGGTCAGCACCCTCGGCAGCGGTCTGCTGCATCGTGATGCAAAGGGTCGCTGGTGGCGCTATGGCAGCTCGGAGGGCCTGCCCGATCCCCGCATCACCGCTGCGATCGAGGACCAGCGGGGCGATCTCTGGCTCGGCTCGCTAGGCGGCATTTTCCGGGCGAAGCGCGATGACCTCGGAAAGCCCGGCTTCGTTCCCTGGCTGCGGCTGGATCGATCGGACGGGCTGAACACCCGCGAGTGTTTCGGGGGGGCCCATCCGGCAGCCTGGCGTTCGAAGGATGGCAGCCTCTGGTTTCCCACCACGCGCGGCCTCGCCAAGCTCCATCCCGAAAACATCCTGCTCAACGAGGTTTCGCCGGAGGTGATCCTCGAATCGGTCAAGACCAGCAATGGGGAGATCAGCAATCCAGGCGGACTGGTCACCGCAGGACCTGGGCGAGAGAGGCTGGAAATCCACTTCACGGCCCCAAGTTTCAGCGCCCCCGAGAAGGTCAGCTTCCGGGTGAAGCTCGATGGGCTCGACGACAATTGGCGCGATCTCGGCACGAACCGCAGCGTCAGCTACGAAGCGGTGCCACCCGGCAACTACACCTTTCAAGTCACCGCCACCAACGGCGACGGAGTGACCAGTGCGAGCCCCGCCTCGCTTGAACTTGAGGTCAAACCCAACTGGTGGCAGACGCCCTGGTTTCTGACAGCCGTCTCGATCGCGGCCATTGCCTTCGCCGTCGCCACAGGCTGGCTCATCAGCCGCCGCAGGATGAAGAGGCGCATCGCCGCCCTGAAGGACCGCAACGCCCGGGAGGCGGAGAGGTCGCGAATCGCCCGCGATCTCCATGACGACCTCGGTGCCAGCTTGACCGAGATCTCCCTGCTCGCCGCCATTTCCGCCGAAACCGTGCCCGAAGGCGAATCGCGGGAGTCGCTTGAGGAAATCGCCGAGAAGGCCCAGCATCTCGTCGGTTCTCTCGATGAAATCGTCTGGGCGGTCGATCCCCGCCATGACAGCTCGGGTTCGATCGTCGAGTACATCGCCTCTACCGGCCAGGAGTTCCTCGCCAGGGCCGGGATTTTCCTGCGCTTGAACCTCACCCGCGAGATTCCCGACGTGGAGATCGAGCCCGAGCGCCGCCATGCCCTCTTCCTCGCCGTGCGCGAGTCGTTCAACAACATCGTCAAGCACTCCGGTGCCAAGCTGGCACGGCTCAGCGTTTCCTTCACCGATGACATCCTGATCATCCT
>JAIXVN010000575.1 GCA_027483005.1 Verrucomicrobiaceae bacterium | reverse complement strand
TCATGGGTATCACCTCTGAATCCCTTCAATGCAGCCATGCTGATTTCAAAACCTTCCAAAGGTGGCGTGAAAGCACGCCCGACTGGATTCGAACCAGTGACCGTCCGCTTAGAAGGCGGGTGCTCTATCCAGCTGAGCTACGGGCGCGTTGCGTCGGCAGCGTGGCAAAGAATGGGCCACAAGTCAAAACCGGATGCCAAATCGTTCTCGCGCAATCCATCACGGAAGGATACGGACGTCCCATGAACCTACCCCAGATGCAGCCGGGCTACCAGCAAATGCAGGATGCGGAGCACCTCCGGCTGCTGACGATCTTCCACTACATCTTTGGCGGGCTTTGCTATGCGGGCAGCCTCTTTGGCCTGCTCTACATGCTGATGGGAACCCTGTTCACCAGCAGCCTCGCCGAAGCCGGAACCAAGGGCAGCGGCTCCCCACCTCCTCCACAGGTCGGATGGATGTTCATCGCGATCGGAGCCGTGGTCATGCTGATCTGCCTCGCCATGGGCACCGGATGCATGCTTTCCGCCAAGTGGATGAAGGCGCGTCGCAACCGCACCTTCTGCATGGTGGTCGCCGGCTTTTCCTGCCTCAGCATCCCCTTCGGCACGGCCATCGGGGTGTTCACGCTGATCGTGCTTGGGCGTCCGACCGTTGCGATGCTTTTCAACGAGAACACTCCCGCGACGACGCGCCACGCCTGACCGCGTGACGCGTGCAGGACCTCACGGTTTGACGATCTCCGGGGCCGGGCGCTTTTTCTCGGCCACCTTCTTGTCCTTGTTCTGGGAAAGCCAGGCAACGGTGTCGCGCAGCTCGGTGGCATTGAGGATGAAGGCCATTGGCGGCATCGAGGACACGGGAGGAGTCATCGACTCAAGATCGGGGCGCATCACCCGGAGCACCTTGCCACTGCTGTCGAGATCGACGTGGTCGGGCTTGTCCTCGATCACGATGCCGGACACCGATTTCCCTCCTTTGAGGGTGACGGTCGAGATGCCGAAACCCATGGCGACCTTGGCGCCAGGGTTGACGAGTGATTCCAACAGATAGCGTCGATCGCCACGAAGGGCCACACCGGCGAGGTTGGGGCCGGCATCGCCACCGCCATGACCACCCGCATGGCAGCGCATGCATTGTCCGGCCGGATGGGACTCGAATATCTGGCCCCCCTTCACCGGATCGCCGCCCTCGAGGGATGGCAGCCAGGCAGCCAAGGGATCGGTGGAGGCTTTCTGCGCCGCCTTGAAGGCATCGAGGGCCACCTTGATCTCGGGTTCCTTGCGTGATTCGGCGGACTCAAGGAGTTCCAGTGTGGCCGGGCCGACGCCACCGGATTTCGCCATGACGGTCAGCTGGTCGCTGATGAGCTTGGCAATGGCCGGTGAGTTGATCGTTGCCGCCAGTTTCCAAGCCTGCTGTTGACGGCGGGCACTGCCCTTCTGAACGGCCTGGGTGACCCCGGCCACGGCGGAATCGGGAGAGGTCATGATCAGGCGCTTGATGGCCCCGATGGCCAGATCATCGTCGGAGCCGGTGGAGAGTTCGCCCAGCAATGGATCGAGTCCGGCGGGTTTCCGCGAAGCGTAAAGATCGAGGGCCTCCGAACGCGCGGCACCGGGCAGCTTCGGGTTCTGCACCAGGGCCTTCAACGAGGCATCCTCGACCTTCGAGAGGTCCAACTTGTAGCTCGCGACCAGCTCAAGCGCCGGTTCGAGCAGCTTGCCCTCCAGCTTGACCAAGCCACTGACGCTTTCGGAAAGCACCTTCGTGATCACCTCCGGCGTGCGGGCTGGAAGCGGCGACATGCGGCCGGTGGACTGATCAACGGAGAAGGGCTTGGCCCATTCGTTGAGCAGGCGGAAGGCTTCGAGGCGGTTGGCTTCGGCGACCTTCGGATCGAGCGCGACCTTCAGCACGCGCCGGGCATTCTCCGCATCTCCCGCCCGAAAGGCGCTGTGAAGCATCCGCCGCCAGAGCATCGTCGTGCGAGTGGACGGCGCGGGCTTGTCGAGCTGCTTCGCGACCAGGGGCCGGACTGACTCGATGTTCTGATCGTTGATCGAGCGGACGGCTTCATCGACGATGGACTGGTCGCTGTCGTCGAGAAAGACCGAGAGTTCAGGAGCCTTCCGGCGACGAAGGGCGACAACCACCGCCATCCGGACCGAGGCATCTGGATGACCATTCAAGGTCGCGAGCTGGGTCGGAGACTGCAACAGAGAAAGCGCATAGGCTCCGGCGGTGCGGAAATAAGGATCGCTGTTGCCTTCGAGGGCCTTGAGGATGGCAGGAACGGAAGAGACAGCCTTCAGCTTCCCGGCGGCGGTGATGGCGAACATGCGTACCCGTGGAGAGGCATCGGAAATCAGAGCGTCCAAGCCTGGCAATTCCACCGGCTTGCCCGAGTCACCGAGAACCTTGATGACCTGTGCGCGGATCTCAGCGTCGGGATTCTTCAGCATCTGAGAGAGCACCTGCAAGGCCGTGCGGGCCTGGCCCTGGTCGCCGGGCCCTGAGTCCGTCGGCAGGGTCGCACCGTTCCTTCGAGCGACGACTCCAAGTCCCCAGATGCCATGAAGCTGCTCCAATGGCGACTTCCCGCGGAGGGCCGCCTCGCTCAATGCCTTGAACGCGCCGCTCTTCGAGTCCATTCGGGTCAGCGCAAGCTCCGCCCGCGTTCTCACCCGCATGTCCGGATGGGAAAGCAACTTGGCGAGCTCGGCAACCGGACGCTTGGCGAATCCCTCCTTGATCAGCTTCGCCGTCTCCTGCGCTTCCTTTTCACGCCACATCTTGTCGGCCTTCAACTCATACACCCGGCCATCATCATGAGTGGTCCAGCCACCCATGAAGTCGCTGACAAGGAGCTTGCCGTCGTAGGAATACTCGGCGTCGGTGACACCCGCGCCCCAGTTGAACTGGCGGGAGTCGGTGAGTTTCATGCCCGCGCCATCGGGATCGACCTTGAACGACCAGATGCCGGAGTTCGCCGCGCCGCCGCGATAGTCACAGATGAGGAAACGCCCGGCCTCGCTTTCGAGGAAACCGGTGCCGGGATGATAGGTCAGGCCTGAGGGTCCGGAGGTCAGGTTCGCCACCGGTGGCAGGATGTAGGCTGGCTGCGCGTCGTTCTTCGGAGCCCACATGCGTTCCTCCATCCAGCGGTTCGGCGGGCGCTCATCCATGCCGATCTGGCGGTGATGGCTGTGCATCGCCTGGTTGCCCATGTTCCAGCCGGAGTCGGCGCCCTCGACGATGTAAACGACCCGTGCGAGGTCGCCCTGGTCGGAGTTGTTGTCCACCGAGAAGGCATTGCCATGATCATCGAAGGCGATCTCCTTCGGGTTGCGCAGGCCGGTGTGGATGATTTCGAAATTCGAGCCATCGGGATCGAAGCGGAAGATCGCGCCCTCGTCGGGAAGCTGATAGTCCTTTCCTTCCTTCGTTTTGAAGCTCATGCCGCGATCGCCCATGGTCCCGTAGATCCGGCCATCGGGTCCCAGCGCGAAGCCGTTGAGGTCGTGACCGGAGAACGACACACGCACGCCAAACCCATCCTGGATCACCTTGCGCGAGGTGGCGCGGCCTTCGGCATCACTGCCGCTGAGCGCCCAGACCTTGGGAATGCAGGCGAAATAAACCGTGCCTTCGTAGGCGAAGACCCCGGCCCCGGTGCCGTCGAGGATCTCATTGAAATCACTGGCGTATTCGATCGACTTCGAGAAAACTCCATCCGGTCCCGGCTTCGAAAGCTTGCGGACCAGCTCGGTCTCCTCTGTTAGAAACTTCTCCGAGGTCTTTTCCTCCTTGGTCGCCCACTTCTGATACATCTTCCGACGGTCCTCGGTGGTCTTTGCGGAGATATCATCGAGATACCAATAAAGGTGATCACGGTTGTCAGGGATGCCGTGGCGGAAGCGATGCGTCTCCGATACGAACACGTCACCCTGCTCGTCGATCGTCAGCGCGGTCGGCGACTTGATGTGCTGGTTCTTGAAATCGGCGACCACTTTCGCGGTGGTTCCTTCAGGGATGGTCAGGCCCGGGATATCCTTGCTGGCAGTCAAACCGACCAGATGGGCCTTGCCTCCACGGGTTGGACCATCGAACTTCGGGTTGGGATAATCGGTGAGAATGAACTGGTCGGCCGCGATGATGCCCCACTGACCGGTCACCTGGTCGATGATCTGGATGCGGGCCATTTTCCCTTTCAAGGCCGCCACATCCCAGACGGTCGATCCGCAGCGCAGCGAGCCATCTCCGGTCGCCTCTTTCACGACCTTGCCATCGACCAGCAATTGCACGGCGGCCTTGCCCGGGTGCTTTCCGCCCGCGATGAGGAATGCCAGGAAGTTCTCGGTGATCTTGAACTCCGGCGAGATCAGCGAACCGGTGGACGCATCACCGCCATGAGCCGAGCAGGCAAGCGACTCTCCGGAGTATCCAGTCAGCTCTGCCGTGAGTCCGTCACATTTCCCGGCGATCGGTGCGAGGCCGAACGCGGCACCTTCGACCTTCCAGTCGCCGAAGCCATCGCCTTCGAATGACTGGAGAACCTTCGTCGCGGCGACCGAGGATCCGGCGGCCAGCAACAGGGACGAGGCGCAGAGAAGTGGAGTCTTCATGTGCCGCGAAACTAGCGGGTCACGAGACCTTGGCAATAGGCCAAAGGGATGAGTGGCGCATTCACGGGGCCGGGAATCGCGCCCCGGTTCAACCACCGATTTCTTTCAGCAAAAAATCGGGCTCAGGGAAGCTCCTCGATCCGCTCGATGCCCTTGCGATAAACCGCGATGTCATCGATCTCCCCGACGAACCCGCCGCCGATCTGGCCGCCTTTGCCACCCAGATCTGTCGGCAAAACGACCGCATTCCGGATCCCGCCCGCAGGTTTTCCATCGATGAAAAAGCGGACGTCCGCGCCCTTGATCGAGACGATGAGACGGGTCCACGTTTGCTTCGGAACGGTCAGGGTCGAGAGTCCGCCGACGATCTTTCCTTCCTGAATGCAGGACAGGGCCAGCTTATGATCGGCCCCGATTCCGATGGCCAGGCCGTTCGTCCTGTCGCCGAACTTCAGGATCTGCGACGGCGAGTCCCCGGTGGGCTTCACGACCAGATCAAAGGTGAGGCTGCGCGCATCGAGGATCGAGGCATCGACCTGCACGTTCGATTTCGGATCGAAGGCCGCGACCTTCCTGCCGTCCGATTCCCTGATGGTGAGATTGCCCCGAATGACGCCATCGCAATCGGCGTTGACGTCCTTGAGGACCTGTCTATGAGAGCGGTCGAAGTCCCAGTGCGCATAAAGCCCGCGCGTGTCTGTTGGATCCTTCTTGAGGAACTCGGAGTTCATGAAGCCGTAGATCATGCCCGTGTCCACGACCGGCTGGTCATGCCCCTCGAAGTGAATCTCCAGGTCCTCGCCGCAGATCGCGTTGCCGCGCAGCACGGTCTTTCGACGGGTGTGGATCTCCCCGAAGCCCTTGACCAGCACATTGCCCTCGATCCTGCCATCGCCATCGACCGTGACGTAATCGCACAGCCGGACATCGTCTGTTAGAGTCGCGCGCTCCCCTACCCGTGCGAATCCCGAGACCTTCGCATGACCGGAAACCACCGCCTCCTGCGTGATGCGGGCGTAGCCGCCGACGACCGCTTCGCCTGTGACCTTCGCGCCATGCATGACCACTGCATGCCCTTCGATCCTTGCCTTGTCCGAAACCTGCGCGCCATCGAGCACGCGGGCCTCCGGACCAATGAATGCGGTCTCCGCGACCTTGGCTCCTACTCCGACGAAGCCTCCACCATTGGGATGCGGAGCGCCTTCCACGACCGGCAGGGCCGGCATCGGCGGAGTCTGCGACGGCCTGGCATTCACAAACGAAACCTCATACGGAAAGCGCGGCTTGCGATTGAAGCCCATGCGGAAATCGAGCTGCTTGTAAACCGTCGGCGTGGCCGCCACGGCGAGCGTGAGCGTCTCCCCTTCCCTGACATCGAACGAGAGTTTTCCCTGCCTGACGGTCGGGCTGTAGCGGCAGTTTCCCAACTTGTCATGGGCCACCAGGGTGACCCGCCAGTCGGAGCCTTCGGTTTCATCGACGATGCCCCTGAACTCCACCTGGACCTCGCCGCCGGTGGTTTCCAGATCGATGAGGTTCACGCCGAACTGCCTTGGCGCATGCGAGAAGATGGGTCGCCAGGAACCTTCGAGGTCCGGCACGGCTTGCAGGATCACGCGGTGAGAAGGGATGCCTTCGTTGTAGCGGACATAGTCGCGCATGTCCTTGGTGTGATAGAACTGGTTCTGGAAATCCCAGGCCACCATCCGGGCGGCGAGTTCCCCGATCACATCGCCGAAGCCCTCGACGCCGTTTTTCCAGGCACCCTTCTCGGTGCCGGTGCGCATGATCGTTTGAAAGGGATCCTCCAGCGCGGCCTCGTTCGGGTCGCGCTTGCAGGCGGTCCAGATTTCATAGGGATAAGCGAATCCGAAGGCCGGGTTCTCCGCAAGCACCTGGAGAAAGGGCCACGAGCCGTAGTTGTGTCGCGACGAGTTCAGCTCGTAGTGCGCTCGTCCGGCGTAGTGCGAGAGAACCGGCGGATAGGCGGGCATGAACTGGTGCGTGCTCCAGTTGGCATGACATTCCCAGAACCAGCCGACGAAGGGCGAATCGCGATAGCCCTTCGAGAAAAACTGCACCGAGTGGGTGAACTCATGCACCACCACGCTGCTGCCCTTGCCCAGCGCGGCGGGATGCATCAGCACGCTGTCGCCCCCGAAGGCGAATCCATCGGGATGCTGCTTCAGGCCGGTGCCGGTGATGTAAACATTGATCTTCTTCGGGTCGGTCTGGGTGGCCATCGGCATCGGAGCGCCGGCGACTGTTAGATGATCCCAGACCTTTTCAAACCAGCGCTGCTGGTCCGGAATGAAGCCCGGATCCTCGATCGCGAGCTTGCCCGAACCCTTGCGATCCTTTCCGACGTAGAAGGTGAAATGCGGTGACTCGTAGAACGACACCTTGGCCCCGTCCCGCTTCGGTTCGTAGATCGAATGATCCGCCTGATAGGTCGGCCCCTTCTCGGGAGTGAAACGAGCGACCCGTTCGACCTCCAGCCTTTCCGCCAGCGCCCGATCTTCGGCCGTGAGGCATTTCGCTGGATAGGCACGGAGGCGGAAGTCGTCGCGCACCACGATGAGGGCTGCTTCGGAAAAGGGATTGTCCTCGCAGCGCAGTTCGAGAAAGGCCCCTTTCACCTCCTTCGGCCAGTCCTGCATCGGCTCGGGAAAGGCCGTGAAGCGCCACGTCCTCATGTCCTTTCCGGCGGCGAGACGTTTCCCCTGCTCCAGTCGGAGCTGTTCGGTCTTCAGCACCGAGACCTGGGCGACCGCAGGAAGAAACGAAAGGGCGAAGGCAAGGAGAGTTGCGAGCTTCATGGCGAGTGCCGAATCCTAACCCCATCCCCATCCGTGGCAACCCAGGAGAACCAAAGCCTGTCCGGGCTGTCCATGGTCGATCAGGCGAGGATCGGCGCACTGATCGGCTCCGCCAGCTTGTTGATCCGTCCGGTGTCGAGCCGGTAGATCCAGCTGTGGATATGGATCTCCTGGCCGCGGTTCCAGGCATCCTCGATGATCGTCGTGCGGGCGACATGCCTGGCCTGGACACACACATTCATTTCACAGAGCCGGTCCACCGCAGCCTCATGGTCGAGCACGCTGAGTTCATCGCGGTTCATGCGCGCCACGGTCCGGATCCCTGCCAGCCAGTTGTCGATCAGCCCGTGGCGGACGTTCTCCAGCGCTGACCGCACGCCGCCGCAGCCGTAGTGGCCGCAGACGATGATGTGCTTCACCTTGAGGACATCGACCGCATACTGCAAGACCGCCAGCACGTTGAAATCCGTCTCGGCGACCACATTGGCGACGTTGCGGTGGACGAAAACCTCACCCGGGGCCAGGCCGGTGATCTGATTTGCCGGGACCCGGCTGTCCGAGCAACCGATCCAGCAGTACTGCGGGCTCTGCTGCGTGGCCAGCCGCGCGAAGAACCCTGAATCAGAGCCGATCATGGTTTCCGCCCAGTCGCGGTTCGAGTCGAGGAGGTGTTGGAGTGGTGGCATCGGCTTCTTCCTGAACCCTTATTTCGGGATTCCACCGGGGCGGGGCAAGGTACAAGTTTGAGGCGTGATCCGACTGCTCCTGATCCTGGCCCTTTCCATCGGCGGTGCTTTGGCTGCGCCCAGGAAGGTCGCGGTGTTCGTGGCCCTTTGCGACAACGCCAGCCAGGGAATCATCCCGGTGCCCGCAAAGATCGGCGATGGCAACCAGCCGGAGGAAAATCTCTACTGGGGCTGCACCGAGGGCCTGCCCACCTGCCTGAAGGCAGGCAAGTCGTGGAAGCTGCTCAAGAAGGAAGTCCCGACCGACACCCGGATCCTCGCACGTTGCATCTTCACCGACACCGCTGGAACCGTTGAACTGACCATCGAAGGCTGGCGCGGCAGCGAAATCGGGGCCTGCCTGACCGCCTTCGAAACCGCCCTGGTTTCCGGAAACCACGACCTCCGCGCCGCCGCCGGGGCCTCTTACGCCCACAATCAGAAGATCAGCACCAAGGCCGGCACCGGGGTGTTTTTCGCGATTCCCTGAGCCGTGTCCGACCTTTTCACCACTCCCGCCGCCAGCGCCTCGAAACCGAATCCGGGCGAGCCGTTGGCCTCACGCATGCGCCCCCACACGCTGGAGGAAATCGCCGGCCAACAGCACATCCTGGCTCCCGGGAAATTGT
>JAIXVN010000084.1 GCA_027483005.1 Verrucomicrobiaceae bacterium | reverse complement strand
GGATGGACTTCTCTGGGCCCTCAATGACAGCGGCGGCAGCACCGACCTCCACCTCATCGGTCCGCGTGGCGAGGATCGGGGAAAGATCAAGCTCGAGGGAGCCACGAACCGCGATTGGGAGGACCTGGCCTCGTTCACACTCAATGGCAGCCATTATCTTCTCATCGCCGACACCGGAGACAACCAGTCAAAGCACGAAACCTCCGGCCTGCTGATCCTGCGCGAGCCGACCTTGCCAGGCCCCGGCAAAAAACTCGCTGGCAGCACCAAGCTGGAACGCACGATCGCCTTCCGTTTCGAAGGTGGAGCGGTGGACTGCGAATCGGTCGCGGTCGATGCCATCAGCGGAAAGATCCTCCTGCTTGGCAAGCGGATGGATCCGCCCGTCCTCTATGAACTGCCGCTGAAGCCCGCCGCCGGTGGCATCCAGACGGCGCGAAAGATCGGCACCACGAAGGTCGAGAGCCCCAGCGGTCCGTCGTTGCGCTTTGCCAATCAACCCACCGGACTCGCCCTCAGCCGGGATTCGCGGATGGCGGCGGTGGTCACCTACTACGGCGTCTTTGTGTTTCCCCGCGCAAAGCAGGAAAGCTGGGCAGAGGCCTTCGCCAGAAAGCCGGTCCCGCTCGGTGCCCACGGACTGCCACAGGCGGAGTCGATCGCCTTTTCCGCGAAGGGCGATGCGGTTCACGTCGTGTCGGAAGGCCGCCACTCGATGATCCGCAGCCTGCCGGTGAGGACCGGAAAATGATTCCGCCCATCCGGCAGCCATTCTATCGACAAGCGAGGCATTGCCGACCAACCTGCCTGTGTCTTTGCCCGCTTCGTCATGAAACTGCACGTCTTCCGATTCGTTTTCCTTGCGCTTGTCCTCATCACCGCAGCCCGGGCAGCGGAGCTGAAATCCGGAAGCGAGGCCCCGAAGGTCCGGGTTGCCAGTTGGGCGCAAGGCGAGGGAGTGAAGGAGTTCGAAGGCGACAAGGTCTATATCGTCGAGTTCTGGGCCACCTGGTGCGGCCCCTGCGTGGCCGCCATTCCGCACCTCAACGAGACTTACAAGAAATACAATTCGAAGGGGCTCGTGGTCGTCGGCATGAACCTCGGCGAGGACGCCGCCACGGTCGCGAAGTTCGTGAAGGGCATGGCCGGAAAGATGACCTACAATGTCGGGGTCGATGAGAAGACCGATGGCGGATGGATGGCCAAGCACTGGCTGACCGCCGCCGGCGAGAACGGCATCCCCTGTGCCTTCGTCGTCAACAAGAAGGGCCGCATCGCCTACATCGGCCACCCGATGGAGCTGAAGGAATCCCTTCTCGAAAGCCTGCTCGACGAACCCTCGACCAAGTCCGGCGGCACCCCTCAGACGGCACCGTCGGAGACCGCCCCGAGTGCGAAGGCCGGCGAGCTCGCCAACCGCGCGCAGTCCCAGATCCGCGCGGGCAAGCTCGATGCGGCGGAGTCCACGATCGGCCAGCTCAGCGAGGAACTCCCTCCGACCCTCGGCTACCTTTGCGGACTGCTGGAACTCGACCTGCTGCTCGCCCGGAAACAGCCGGACGATGCGATCGAACTCTCCAAACTGCTCTGCGAGGACCACGGCAAGAATCCCGCCGTGCTCGCCTCCATTGCCGCCCATCTGGTGGCTCCCGAGGCAGCCTCCGCCGCCCTCCAGGCTGCTGCTGAAAGGATCGCCGCGCCGCTTGCCGAAACCTCCGGAGACGCCCAGGGGTCCGCACTTTCCACGCTGGCCCGCATCGCCTTTCTCAAAGGCGACAAGGCCCGCGCCCTGGAACTCCAGACGAAAGCCGTGCCCCTCGTTCCGAAATCTGAAACCGCTGCCGCGAAGGCCGTGCTCGAATCCTATGGGAAGTGACACTCGCCTTCCGTTTTTCACCCGGCTTCATCGCCCCTCATTTCCATGACTGATACCCGAACTCATTTTGTCCAGGCCGTGCGCGATCGTGTCGGCGAGGTTGTCGTCGGCCAGGACGTCGTCGTCGAACGCATGATGATCGCCCTGCTGACCGGCGGCCACCTGCTGCTGTTGGGCGTGCCCGGCACGGCGAAGACCCTGCTCGTGAACTCGGTGGCGAAGGCGGTGGACCTCCAGTTCAGCCGGGTCCAGTTCACCATCGACATGCTGCCGTCCGACATCATCGGATCGGAGCTGCTCGATCAGGCGACCGGAAAATTCCGCACCCACCAGGGCCCGGTGTTCACCAACCTGCTGCTGGCGGATGAGATCAACCGCGCCGCGCCGAAGGTGCAGAGCGCGCTGCTGGAGGCGATGCAGGAACGCAAGGTCACCATCGGCAACGCCACCTATCCGCTGCCGATGCCTTTCCTGGTGATCGCCACGCAGAACCCGATCGAACAGGCCGGCACCTTCGAACTTCCGGAAGCGCAGCTCGACCGCTTCATGCTCTGCCACCGGATCAGCTACCCGACCGCCGAGCAGGAGGAGGAGGTGCTCCGCCGCCAGCTCAAGATGGGGCTGAAGCGCGTGGAAGGCGGCGCGATGCCGAAGACCGCCTTCGACATGATCGGCGGCGAGCCGGTCTGCAAGCTGGAGGATCTCGTGTCCGCGATGGCCGACGTCCAGGCGGTGCATGTCAGCGAGGTGTTCATGAAGCACTGCGTGGAGCTCATCCGCCTGACCCGCACCCATCCCGCGATCGAGATGGGCTGCTCTCCGCGCGCCGGGCTTTCAATCGTCCAGGCCGCGCGGGCCCGGGCCTTCGTGAACGAGCGCGACTACGTGGTGCCGGAGGATCTTTTCCAACTCGCCGAAGACGTGGTGCTGCACCGCATCCGGCTCAGCTACGAGGCACTCGCGGAAGGCAGGAAGCCGGAGCAGGTGCTTGAGGAACTGCTCCAGCAACTCGGTTGATCCGCGATGAACGATCACGGCACCCTCCATCAAGACCCGCTGGATGCGCGGCAGTTCGAGATCGCGATCAAGCGGCTCGCCAACGCGCTGACCTATGGCCAGGAAAGCTCGCCTTTCCTCGGCTCGGGCATGGAGTATGTCCATTCGCGGCTCCATCAGCCCGGCGATCCGGTGAAATTCATCGACTGGCGCATCACCGGCCGCACCGGTCGATTCCACGTGAAGGAGTATGAGGCTCCGAAACAGATGCCGGTTTACCTGCTGGTCGATAGCTCGGCCTCGATGACCGTCAGCTCGCAGACGCTGAGCAAGTATGCCTGGGCCGTGCAGATCGCCGGCGGCATCGCGTTGGCGGCCGTGGAGCACATGAACCCGGTGGGGCTGATGACCGTGGGCGATCGCAGCCTGCATCACACGCCGGCCCTTTCACGCGGCACGATCCTGCAGTGGCTCCACCAACTGCGCCGCTACCATTTCACCGAAGGCACCACGCTCGGCAGGCGGGTGCGCGAGCTCATCCCGCGCGTCGAGCATCGCTGCCTGTTCATCGTGATCAGCGACCTGCACGACCCCGATGCCGTTCCGGCGATCAAGCTGATGGCCCAGGACCACGATTGCGCCGTGCTGCACCTCGAAGATCCGGCGGAACGCGGTGGCCTGAAGGCCGGCATCCTGCGCGGCGTCGAGGCGGAGTCCGGACAGGAGTTTGTCGCAGGAGGCCGCACCCGCTTCATCCTCGGCGAGGATGCCCGCTCGCTGGCCCGCGCCGGGGTGGACTACCTGAAGCTGCCCACCGACGAGCCGATCCTTGCGAAACTGCGCCATTTCCTGAAGAACCGCAACTCGAGGAGGAACGCATGAGGTCTCCAGCGTTCATGCGCGGGCTGGTGGCGATCCTTGTGGTGTTCGCCCAGTGGCTGAACGCCGAACCCGAGCCGAAAAGCATCGGACTGGAGAGCGACGTCGAGGTCGTTCTGGATCGCGGCGACTACCAGCCGAAGCCGATGGACGACCGCACGCCGCTGATCCTCCGGCTGGATCAGGTCAGACCGGACGGCAAGGGTCGCTTCGCCTATTCGTTCCATTGCCTGGGCTTCGAGCCCGGCACCTACCGGCTGGCCGACTATCTGATTCATCCGGATGGGACTCCCGCGAAGGATCTTGGCGAAACCCCGATCGAGGTGAAATCGATCCTGCCGCCGGATTTTCAGGGCGAGCTCAACCCGTTTTCCCCAAGCCCTCTTCCGAAGCTGGGCGGCTACCGCAACCTCCTCACCCTGCTGGCCATCCTGTGGTTGTGCGGGCTGCCTGCCCTGATCTGGCTTGGCCGGAAGAAGAAGGTCGTGCAGGTCGAGGAACCGCCCGCCCCCGCGCCATCCTATGCCGAGCGCCTGCGTCCGTTCGTCGAAGCCGCTGCGGCGGGAACCCTCAGCACCTCGGGGCAGGCCGAACTTGAGCGGCTTCTAACAGGTTACTGGCGTGAACGCATCGCCCTCCCGGACCAGCGCATGTGCGAGGCCCTCGCCGCCTTGAAACAGCACCCGGAAGCAGGAGCCCTGCTGCGGGCGCTCGAACGCTGGCTTCACCAGCCCGGCGGCGCATCGAACTCCGAGATCGGCAGCCTGCTGGAGCCCTACCGCCGGGAAACATTGAACGGAACCCAGGAGGTGCGCGCGTGAGCTTCCATCATCCCCAGCTCCTGTGGCTGCTCGCCCTGCCCGTGCTCTGGGGCTACTGGCAGTGGATCCGTCGTGGTCATCCGGTGGTGATGCCCTTCGACCATGGCCAGCAGGGCAGCGGGAAATGGCTGCGCTTTCTCACCAATCTCGTCGGCACCCTGCCCGCGCTCCTGCTCGCCGTCGCGGTGCTGATGCTCGCAGGCCCGCGCAAGACCGCCCCTCCGCAGGACGAGCGGGTGATGAACAACATTTTGCTCTGCCTCGATGTCTCGGGATCGATGAACGCTCCGTTCGGAAAAGGCACCCGCTTCGAGGCCGCGGTCGAATCCGCCCGCGACTTCTGCAGTTTCCGCAAGGGCGATGCCTTCGGGCTCACGATCTTCGGCTCCGAATACATCCACTGGGTGCCGCCGACACGCGAGCTTTCCGCCATCGCGAATGCCACGAGATACATCCGCCCGCAGAACATGCCGCCGTGGATGGGCGGAACGATGATCGCCAACGCCCTCCACGGCTGCAAGGAGCAGTTGGTCCGAACCGAGCAGGGCGACCGCGCCGTGATCCTGATCACCGATGGCGGCAGCAGCGATTTCCAGAATGGAGGCGACCGTCATGCCGCCGAGGAACTGGCCGCCGCCAACATCCGGGTCTTCATCATCTCGATCGGCGGAGGCGAGGACGGCATGGGCTCGGAGGGCGTGGAAACGATCGCCGCAGGCACCGGGGGAAAGGTCTTCCAGGCCGGTGACCGCGCCGCACTCGATGGGGTGTTCCGCGAGATCGACCGCATGCAGAAGGCTCATTTCAAGCAGGTGACCGCCGACTGGGTGGATGACTACACCACGCTCTCGCTCATCGGCCTCAGCGCCGCCTCGCTCTATCTCCTCTCGCTGCTGGGACTCCGCTACACGCCCTGGTGACATGACCGCCGACTCGCTCCAATCCCTGGCCATCTGGGCCGCCCTCGCCGCCGCCGGACTGGCTGCGCTCGGCGAGTGGCTGCATGCCCGCCGCTGCGCCCGGATCGGCACCCTGGCCTTCGGCCCGAGCGGAAGGGCGCGACGCTGGACCATCGCCGTGCCCACCCTCCGGATCGTCGCCCTGGCAGCCCTCGCCTGGTCGCTCGTCACCCTCGTTTCATTCAACAACCTGGTCCGCGAGCGGAACCGCAAGACCCAGACCAATCGTCATCTGATGGTGCTGTTGGACGTCTCGCCCTCGATGCTGCTGAAGGACGCCGGAGAGCGGAGTGATCAGACGAGGAATGCGCGGGCATCCGCCGTGCTGAAATCCGTGCTCGATCGGGTTCCCGGGGACCACGTGCGGTTTTCCGCCGCCGGCTTCTACACGGAGACCCGACCGCTGGTGACCGAGTGCGTCGATCGCGAGCTGATCCTCCACCTCGCTGGCGGCACGCCATTTCACATCACCTACCGACCGGGAAAAACCGACCTGCTGAAATGCCTCAATCAGGCCGGAGAGTTCATGAAGGACTGGGAACGGAAGTCCACCACCCTGCTGGTCATCTCGGACGGCGACAGCGTGGCCCCCACCGGTCTCAAGCCGATGCCCTCCTCGGTCTCCCAGGTCATCTTCGCCGGCGTCGGCGATTCGGCCCGAGGCACCTTCATCGATGGCCATCTTTCCCGCCAGGACACCGCCACGCTGTCCCAGCTTTCCAGACGGCTCGGCGGCAGCTTTTTCGACTGCAACGTCCGCCAGATCCCGAGCGACGTCCTTGCGAAACTCAACGCCGAAGAACCCGGCGCCGCCAAATGGAAGACCGACCGTCGCGTGCTCGCCCTGATCCTGCTCGCCTCCTCCACCTTCCTGCTCTGTCTGCTGCCCTTGCTGCTTGAGCATCTCGGCAGCGTCAGGCGGCCACGCCGCTCCAATCGATCATCCCTCACTCCACGTCGCGTCCCATGAGAAGATATCTTGTTCTCGCCTGGCTGCTCCTGCCACTTCCGGTCGTCGTGCTGCACTACGGCAGAGGCCAGCAATGGCTCGCCCGCGATCAGGCCGATGGTTTCATCAAACAGGCCCGGACCGCCGAGCAAGCAGGCGACTGGAAACTGGCCGACGAATGTTATCGCGAGGCCGACAAGGCGATCGGCAAACAGGATCCCGAAATGAAGCTGCGGCTCGATCTCGCCCGCGTCCGCACCAGCTTTCACCTCGGCGAGGCGGTGGCCGCGATCGATGGAGTTGACCGACTGCTCGACGATGTCGCGATGACCGTGATGCCGCGCGAGTTCCAGAACGAGGCCCGCGCACTGGCCGGCCGCATCCATTATTACGCCGGCTGGGTCATGCGGCTGGAAGGGGCCAAGCGCGAGCTCTGGATGGAAGAGGCCGAGCTTTCCCGGCAGAACTACCGACTGCTTTCCGAGCAATCCGCCGCCCGGACCGGAGAGGCCGCCGGAAAGCAACGCGAGGACCTCGAAGCCGCCGTCCAGCTCCAGAGGCTCAGCCTCACTGAACTCATGGCACGCCCGCTTCCCAAGGAAGGCCGCTGCATGAGCGATCAGGGCCTCAGCGAGCAGATGGCCAAGCGCCGTGGCGAACGCGGCAAGAAACCCGGCAAGGGCGAGGGCGACGGCCCACCCGCCAACGGTGCCGGCACCCAGCGATTCGAACCCGGCTCAGGCTCCTGAAACGACCTATCTCCAGACTCCCATGAACTCCTCATTCCACCGCCCGACCACTCCAGGCATCGCTTTCCTCGCCCTCCTGCTGATGGCGACCATCGGCCAGGCCCAGGTGGTCCGGATTGTGCCCGCCGGGGACCTACGCCCCGCTGGTGAAGCCCCTGCCGCGCCCCCGAAGGAGGGTGAAGCCGCTCCGAAAGAAGGCGCGGAGGCTCCTCAGGATCTCGGCAAGGCGCTCCGCGCGATGAAGTTTGATCGCTCTGGGGATGCCCTGCTCGCCGCCACCCGCGCCCAGCGGAAAGGGACGCCTCCGACCCCGGTCGAGGAGTTCAGCATGTCGGTCATGCTCGGCGACTGGTCCGCGGTCGGGAAAGCCCTGGCCGCCCTCCCCCCCGAGGACGCGATGGCCGCTTACTCCAATCTCCTCAGCTCCCTTGCCGAGCAGTCGGTCTCCGTGGGCTCGGTGTTGAAAACTCCCGAATCCAACGAGGACGAGGATCCCAACGAGCGGATGATGCGCCTCCAGAAAGAGCGCGAGGAACAGAAACGGAAACCCGCTCCCGTGTTGAGCGAGGACTTCTACGCCATCGTGAATGCCTGCCCCGGCAGCCTGCGCGAGGAGAACGTCCCCGCCCTCACCAAGCTCGCCCAGACCGCCCTCGGCGAAGGTGGACGGACCACGTTGGTCGAACGCATGAAGACCGATTGGAAAGGCCTCGGCGGCACCTCGGCGGACGGCCGGAAGCTCGCCGCCCGCCTGCTTTCCTCACTCGGCTGGATCCGCGATGGAGCCCCCTTCCTGCCGCTCGATCCCGCAGAATGGGACTCGGCCGACACCACCCAGCTGGTCTTTGCCATGGAGTTTTTCACCCAGTCCGGCATCGCCGATCGTGACGAACGCCAGTTGCAGAAGGCTGCCGACATTTCCGCCCGGCTGATGAAGACCGCGCGCTTTGGAAACTACACCCGCCCCCAGTTCCGCCTCGCCATGGACCGGCTGGTCCAGCTCCTGCCCGCACTCGAACCCGCCGAGGCGCAGAAGCTCATCCGCGAACAACTCTTCCATCAAACCGCCACCCTCTCCGATCTGATCAGCATCATCGGTGAACTCGGCCAAACCGCCGCCAAGGGCACGGATCTCCCGGCCCGGAGCGCCAGCCTCGGCACCCAGCATCTCATCCTCCAGGCCCTCACCGGAAAGGAAGACCAGATCCCGCCCAACGTGGCCGTGCTGGTGATGAACTGGCTCAACGAAGCTGAAGCGAGCTACCGCGCCGGCGGTGTCGTCGCCACCGAGATGTCCCAGGCCGAGCGCATGATGCTGCGACGCTACGGCATGGGCGGACAGGACAAGGCCCCCTCCCTTTCCACCGACCAGATCCTTTCCACTGCCCCGCCCCAGGCCCTCCTGCAGCGTCTCAATCCCGGACTCGCCCAGCGCGTCCAGCTCACCCTGGTGAAGGTCGGCATCCTGCGCCCCGATGAGGTCGATCTCTCCCTGCTGCGCGACTACGTGAAAAAGTATCCGGGCCTCGAACGCGAGGTCTGCCAGGACGTCCTCTCCGGCTGGATCTCCAAACGAACCAAGCCGGCCGAAAGCGAGCAGGTGAAGCAGATGCGGGCCTATGGCATGTATGTCCCACCCCAGCTCCTCCAGCAGGGCTCCGGCATCCCGCTCACCCGCCTGCGGCAGAATCAGAACATCGAGCATTTCAAGAACCTCCTCACCGAGCTTCGCGGCATCTCGCCGCAGCCCCTCGATCCCACCCTCATCGTCGAGGCCTTCATGACCCTCCACAGCGGGGCGGAGGTCTATCGCATGGAGGACATCGAGGCCATCTTCGGCCCGCCGGAAAAGATGGTCCGCAAGGAACTCCTCAGCCTCCTCGACGGCATGCGCGGTCGCCTCAGCCAGGAATGGCGCGATCCCAAGACCCAGCAGCAGGCCGCCACCAAGCGCACCGAACAGGAAGCCAAGGACGAGGTCTCGCGCGGCTACCGTACCGCCCTCGAACTCGCCAAGCGCGGGATTCTAACAGAAGACGCCGACTGGTCCTCCTTCATCACCCGCGGCCAGCTCTTCTACGATGCCTCCCAGTATGAACTGGAGCGCCAGGTGAAGCTCACCGACTACGTCAGCCTGCGCGACGAGGCCTTTTCCAGTTTCCGCAAGGCCACCGAACTCTACGCCTCACGCATCCCCTCGATGCCTCATGGCCAGTGGACCATCGAGCCCTATCAAGCCTGGTTCCTCGTCATGCTCGGAGCCAGTGATCTCGCCCAGCTCACCAGCAACACCGCCCGCATCGATCCGGGACTGAAGTCGATCGGCGATTCCATGCGCGCACTGCCTAATGGCGCGGGAGAGAAGCACGTGGAAATGTTCGCCAACATGCTCGGTCAGTTGTTCCCGCGCGTGCCGGCCAATGTCCGCCAGCTCTTCCTCAGCTCCGGCCTTGCCATCGTGGGTGCGGACAATCCCGCGGCCGCAGCCGCCACCCGCTCGCTCGACTACTACAAGGAGCTTCTCAATGAAATCCAGCTCCGCGTGAAGGTCGATGGCCCCTCCAAGGTCGGCCACCGCCAGCCCTTCGGAGCCGTCATCACCCTCGAAACCTCGCGCCAGCTCCTCCGCGAGAGCGGCGGCTTCAGCAAGTATCTCCAGAACCAGTCCAACCAGCAGCAGATGATGATGGGCGGCGGTGGCGGAAATTCAAAGAACCTGCGCGACGATTTCACCCGCAACCTCCACGCCGCCCTCGACGAAACCTTCGAGGTCGTTTCGATCACCTTCCACGATCCGGCCGTGAAGACCATCGACCTCCCCCGCGAAGGCTGGGTGGAAACCCCGATGGCCTACGTGGTGCTCCGCGCCAAAAACGCCGCCGTTGACCGCATCCCCTCGATGCAGCTCGACATGGACTTCGTGGACCAGCCCGGACAGGTCGTGCTGCCGGTGATGTCCCAGGTCGAGCCGATCGATGCCCGGGACGACTCGGTTGACATCCGCCCCTGCGCGGCCCTCGCCCTCAACCTGACGATGGACGAGCGCGAATGGAAAGAAGGCAAGGTCGTCGTCGAGATCCAGGCCCGCGGCCAGGGAGTGATCCCGGATCTCGACAGGCTCTTCGAAACAGCCCGCGAGGGTTTCGATCTGGAAAGCGTCGATGGCAACCTCTCGGTCTCCGAGTTCGTCAGCGATGGCAAACAGCGCCTGCCCCAGGCCGACCGCAACTGGCAGCTCACCTACCGTCGCAAGGCCGACCTCAAGGGCGATGTGAAATTCCCATTCCCAACCCTCAAGCCCGGCGTCACCCCGGCCTCGATCGAGTTCAAGCACTACCAGGACGCCGACCTCGTCACCGTAAACGCCGCCCAGGCAGCCGCCGGAGTGCCACTCGAAAACCCCTTCGGAAATGGCGTCCGCAACACCGTCCTGTTCGTCCTGCTGATCGCCGCCCTCGCAGCAGGGATCGTCGTCGTCCGTCGGAAAAAGTCCGCAATTACCGCATCCGCCCTCGATCTAACAGCTCCTGCGGATCCCACGCCGTTCTCGACCGTCGCCTTCCTGCGCCGCATCCGCGCCACTCATGATCAGGTCATGTCCGACAGCGAGAAGGCCGCATTGAGCAAGCAGATCGCCGAGATCGAAGCCGCCTGCTTCAGCCGTGAACCCGCCAAGAGCATGGACTTCCATAGCCTCATCAAGAAGTGGCTGGAAGTGGCCCACCGACCGGTTGGAAACGCTTGAACCGGTCACCCTGAGCCGGCGAACCAAGCGGACTCGAAAACTTTTCCGCTAAGACGGGGTTTAGTTTTTCACGGGGTTCGACAATACCCGTCGAACCCCGTGCCCGAAAACCTTCCGCCACCTGATCCCCAGCTCGCCTTCACCCGGCATTTCGTCGCGAACCAGGCAGCTCTCCACGGCTTTCTGGTGTCCCTCGTCCAGGACCTCCATGCCGCCGATGACCTGCTTCAGGAACTGGCCGGACGACTGTGGGTGAAATTCGACACCTATGATCCCGGCCGCCCCTTCGTCGCGTGGGGCATCGGCTTCGCCCGCCTCATCGCCATGGAATGGCGCCGCAAGCAGCAACGCCTGCCGCTGTCGCTCGACGAGTCCACACTCGATCAACTCGCCGATCAGGCCGCCGAGCAGGCAGGTCAGCAGGATGAACGACGCGATGCCCTCCACGAGTGCCTCAAGTCGCTGACCAGCCACCAGCGCCGGGCCCTCCATCTGCGTTACCAGGAGGAGCTCTCCGTTGCCACGATCGCCCACTCGTGGAAACGCACCGAAATGGCCGTCTACAAGGTCTTGAAACATGCCCACCGCAGCCTGTTGGACTGCATGAACCGCGCCCTCTCGCATCCGCAATCATGAACACGGAACGCAGCGATCCCGCAGTCGATGAACTCGCCCCGCTCCTGCTTCACGGAGTGGCCGACGACACCCAGCGCGCGACCCTCGCCCAACTGCTCACCGCCTCATCCGGAAACCGCC
This sequence comes from Verrucomicrobiaceae bacterium, assembly GCA_027483005.1. Taxonomy (GTDB): domain Bacteria; phylum Verrucomicrobiota; class Verrucomicrobiia; order Verrucomicrobiales; family Akkermansiaceae; genus Luteolibacter. Next base: position 2,301 of record JAIXVN010000084.1, on the reverse strand, counting down.
GCCGTTTCCTGGAGCACACCGCCCTCCACAGCCAGCTCGCCCAAGCCGCCAAGGCCGGACAATTCTCCGGAAACCCGGCCGAATTCTTCCATGCCCTGGAAACACCGCCGGTCGCGCGACCTCGGCGTATTCTCAAGTTCTGGCTGCCCGCTGCCGCCGCCGTGATCGCCGCGTGTCTGATCGCCATCCCGCTGCTGCCCGCCTCCGCCTCGGCTGCCCTTGATCGGGTGATCGTCGCCGCCAAAAGTTCTCCGGACCGCTGCTACCGGATCGAGGTGCTCGAGCCCGCCGATCCCGAGACCAACGAGTCCCGCTCCGACCGGGGACGCTTTCCTGCCGCCAACCATCTCGAGGGTGCCACGCTCTGGTTGCGCAGCCCCGGACAATTCGTCCTCCGCCAGACCCTGCCAAACGGCGAAACACGCTTCCTCGGCAGCGATGGCAATGAAAGCTGGAGTCGGCGCGGCCAGGGAACGTCGCGCGTCAGCGACGACCCCGAGCGCTTCGGCGGCGGACTGGTCGCCAAGCGTCGGGAGATCGGCTTCCTCGACCTCGACCGCCAGCTCGACGAACTCAAGCCGCTCTATCAGATCGAGTGGCTGGACCGTTCGAACCATGATCTCTGGAAACTCCGTGGAACCCGCCGTTCCGCCGATCAGGGAGGTGCCCGTGAGATCGAGCTTTGGTTCTCCCCGGACAGCGGACTCCTTCAGCGCATGATCCTCCGCCAGCTTCCACGCGGCAACGGCGGCCCGCGCAGCATCGCCCTCGACCTCCAGGGCACGTCCCCCCTTCCAGCCGATTTTTTCAACTCCACCCATTCTCACACCACCGCTCCATGACCCTTCGTTTCCTGCCCGCCTTGTTCGCGCTCGGCCTCGCCTGCCACGCCGCCGAGCCCGCCCTCAGCCCACGCCCGAACATCATCCTGCTGCTCTCGGATGACCAGGATTGGAACGGTCTCTCCACACCGATGCACCCGGACCTGCCGGGATCGCAAAGCGACTACTACGAAACCCCCAGGCTCGCGAAGTTCGCCAGCGAGGGCATGCGCTTCTCCAACGGCTATGCTCCGGCTCCCGTCTGCTCTCCCACCCGCATCAGCCTCCAGACCGGCATGACCCCGGCCCGCCTCGGCTGGACCAAGGCCGCCCCGCCCGAGGAGAACCACAAGCTCATCGAGGGCGACTGCCGCAAGGCCATCCGCGAGGATGAGACCACCTTCCCCGAGCTTCTAAAAAGCGCCGGATACGCCACCGCCCATTTCGGAAAATGGCATCTAACAGGTGGCGGCCCCGAGAGACATGGCTTCGAGGTCAGCGACGGCGACACCGGCAACCGCGATGCGGATCCCTTCGTCGATCCGAATCCCGTTGATATCTTCGGCATGACGGACCGTGCCAAGTCCTTCATCACCACCAACGCCAAGGCCGGACGCCCCTTCTATCTCCAGATGTCCTACCACGCGCTGCACCTCCCGGAAAACGCGATGAAGGCAAGTCTCGCCCATTTCCAGGAAAAGCCCGCCGGCCAAATGCATCGCGACCCGGCACGCGCCGCCATCACCCTCGACCTCGACACCGGAGTCGGTCGGCTCCTCGATGCCGTCAGCGCCCTGGGGCTCGAGAAAAACACTTATGTCATCTACATGGCCGACAACGGCGGTGGCGGTGGTGGAGGCGGAGGAAAAGGCAAGGGCAGCTCGCTGCGAGGCGGCAAGGGAGGGCTCTGGGAAGGCGGCATCCGCGTTCCCTTCATCGTCCGCGGCCCCGGCATCGCGGCGAATTCCTGGTGCCATCAGCCGGTCGTCGCCTACGACTGGTTCCCCACCTTCTGCCGCTGGGCCGGGGTGAAGGACGCCCTGCCCGCCAAGCTCGACGGCGGCGACCTCAGCCCGCTGCTGCTCGGCGCGGATCAAGCCGTCAAGCGACGCGACCCTGCCCTGCTGTTCCATTTCCCCCACTACCAGGGCGAGACTCCCCAGTCCGCCCTCCGCGAGGGCAACCTGAAGCTCATTTTTTACTATGAAGATAGTAGCCGGAAACTCTTCGATCTCGCCGCCGACCCCTCCGAGCAGAACGACCTGAGCGTCACGCGCAAGGACGAGGCCGACCGCCTCGAGGCAAAGCTGCGCAGCCGCCTCACCGAAGCCGGGGCACGGATGCCCAAGCCCAATCCATCCTACGATCCCGCCAAGGCACCCGTCCCTCCGAAGGGAGGCAAGGGTGGAAAAGGCGGCAAGGGTGGAAAGGGCGGGAAGAAAACCACCGATGCTCCTGAATCATGAAGACATTCCTCAGT
>JAIXVN010000455.1 GCA_027483005.1 Verrucomicrobiaceae bacterium | reverse complement strand
GAGGAGGGGATCCTGCCGCACAAGCGCAGCATCCTCGAAGGCACGCGCGATGAGGAACGGCGGCTTCTCTACGTCGGCATCACCCGCGCCCGCGAGCAACTCACGATGACCTACTGCGCCTATCGTACGAAATGGGGCGAGCGCACGCATTGCCAGTCCAGCAGCTTCATCACCGAGCTCAGCGACGAGCATCTCATCCATACCACCTACGACGACATCCTCGGAGCCGAGGCCTCGCAGGAGGAACTCGGGAACTTCTTCGGTGGCTTGAAGGGTCTGTTGGGCGATTGAGGCTGTCCCGATGGGGAGTCCAATGGCCGCGACTTTCAAAAGCCGGCTCAGAACGCGCCGTTGAATTTCCGGCCGGTCCAGAAGATGCCCAACAGCAGCACCACAGCGGCGACGGCGGCCCAGTGGGACCAGAGCTGGATGCGGTTCTCAAGCGGGCGGGGTTCGGGCAGGGCGCGGATTTCCTTCACCAGATCGCCGAGCTGATCGGGTTGGATCGAGCGTCCGTGGGCGACCTTCGCCATTTCCGCGAAGACTTCCGGACGGCCGGGCTGGCCGGTTTTTTCAATCTGGATGCCCTGGGCGAGGATGGTGGTTTCGACCGGCTTGTCCTCGGCTCCTCCGGCAGTGGCGCGGAGTTTCCAGGCACCGGGGCCCTCGATCTTGAAGCGACCATTGAAAGCTCCCCAGGCGGCGTTGTTGGCCTGGAGTTCCACCCGCTGGGTCTTGCCATCCGGCGCGGTCACATCGACGGCGACGGTGCCGTTCTGAAGCGGGGCTCCATTGGGATCAAAGGCGTTGGCGTTGAGGGTGACGGCATCGCCGGGAGTGGGGCGCTCCGGCGTGAAGTAAAGTCGGACACGTTGACCGGAGGCCATGTTCCGTTGATAGGACATCCAGCGGGCGACCTGACCCCAGAAGCGGTAGTGGTAAAGGTCCTCCACGCCCCTGCGCCAGCGCCAGGCGGAGTCGATGCCCATGAAGAGGACCTTGCCATTGCCGGCGGCCTTGGTGACGAGCAGCGGCACGGGACCAAACTTGCCACGCCGATTGCCATGGACGGCAAGAACCTCGGTGCCGCCCTTCGCCTTCACGACGGGGGCATGCCAGTAGAAGCCGGGAAGGCGACGCCAGATCTGCGGGTTCTCATCCTCGGTGTCGCCCAGCATGGTCAGCAGCGAGCCACGGCCCTCGGAGGTGAGATTGAGCGGGGAGGGGATGCCTTCGGAAAAGCCGGTCTTCTGGGTTTCATCGAGCACCACCGGCATCAGGTCGGAAAGGGCGGTGTCGAGGAAGGAGAACTGGTTGCCCAGCGGTCCGGGCATGAAGACCACACCGGAGGCCTGGTTCTCGACGAGGCCACGGATGAGTTCGCATTGCTCCTTGGTGAGCTGGCCGGGCACCGCGCCGACGTCTCCGAGGAAGATGACGTCATATTTTGCGAGATCCTGGAGCTTCGAAGGAAACTCGCTGATGTAGTCGTGGCCTTCACCGAGTCCGAGCTGCGGCGTGAAGAGCAGGCAGGAGAGCTCGACGCCGGGATCGCGGGAGAGGGCGTTGCGGAGGTAGCGGTATTCCCAGCGGGGATTGGATTCCACGACCAGCACGCGGATCTTTTCCGGACGACCGGAAATATTGAACTTTCGCGAGTTGTTAGACTCCACGCGTTCACCGTTGGCGACGGGGATCGAGAGTTCGAGCGTGGCGCTGCCTTCCTTTTCGAGTTTCCAGAGGATGGAGTCGTAGGTCTCCACACCGGGGGCGAGGGTGATGTCCTTGGTGCGCTCGCGACCCTGCTCATCACGAAGACGGACCACGGTGCGGACCTCGCGGTCGAGGGAGGAACGAATGGTGAAGGGGATCTGCACGTTTTCCCCGACGATGCCGTAGGTGGGCGCGGTGACGTTCAGGAGATCGAGGTCGGGAAGACGCACGGAGCTGCCGACCGGGATGGTGAAGAGAGGGATGCCACGCAGTTTCATCCGCTGGGCGGCGGAGACCGGGGGCTGGCCGAGGTTGAAATCGCCGTCGCCGATCATCACGACGGCGCGGAGGTTGTCCTCCTGTTCGAGCAGACCTTCGATGGGCGAGGTCATGTCGGTGCCGGCGGTGCCGCTGGGGTCCTCGGCCGGGGCGGTGGAAAAGGGCTGGGTCAGCACCTCGTTGACGCCGTTCGCCTCAAGCGGTTTCCAGAGATCGCTGCCGAGAGCCTTCTTCACCCAGTCGGCGCGGGAAACGATCGTGGCCTTGTCGGACAGCGAGGGCGGCAGGGCGGCATCGACGGTGCTCATCGACTTCGAGTCATCCCAAAGAATCGCGATGCGCGGCTTGGTCTGCGGGTGGGTGATCGTCAGCCACTCCGGTTTCCAGAGCAGGAGAACGACCAGCAGGGTGGAAACGACCCGCAGCGTTTCGAGGATGGCGGTGCGACGCCGGTGCGGGCTGCGTTTCCACGACAGCACGGAGAGCACCAGAATGACCGCCAGCGCCAGCAACCCGATGGTCAGGGTCAGCGGGGTGGGAGAGAAGTGGAGGTTGGAGATGGAGAAAGACAAGGGGAAGAAATGACTAATGACTGATTTCCTAATGACGAATGGAAGAAGGTCAGGCGGTGGCTTTGGCTCCGGGGCGGGTGGGGAGGGAAGACTCGACCGTCTTTTTCGGGAGGCAGAGGATGGCCTCGGAGATCAGGAAGAAGAGCATGGCGATGAGGAAGGCGCGCCAGACGTCCTTGGAAACGGCTCCGTCGCCGGGCTTTCCTGCCTGTTCGAAGAGGGTGTAGCCGGTGCCGCTGAGGCTGGTGTCGAGGGCTTCCTTGCTGGCGATTTCCGGAGTGTCTTCGGCGGCGGGACGGTTGAAGGCGAGAAGTCGGTCGCCGAGCTTGAAGACACCCGCTTCGTAGGCGGCGTTGGCGGGGTCGGGCGTACCGTAGTCGTCGAGGCGGGTTCGGGTTTCTCCGGGAAGGAGTTTCGAACCCTCGCTGCCGACGGTGGTCAGGTAGGAGGCGTCGAAGCGCTCGGCTCCGACGGCGACCAGCCGCTGGATCAGTGGCAGCAGCACATCGGCGTCGCCGAGGTTCGACCAGGTGTAATCTGGAATCGATCCGGCGAACCAGGCGGTGCCACGCTCGACGATGCGGCGGACGAGGAAGGGCTCGGCGTCGTCCCATCGGGCGAGTGGAGCGGCATCGCCGATCGGGATCTGGCGCTTGATCGCACGGAGTCGGTCGGCTGGGAGCTGGGTGCCATCGATGCCGTCGCGCAGCGGGCCGTCGTCGTGGTTCCAGTCCTTGAGGATGAAAAATTTTCCGAGCGGGGCTTCGGAGGTCTGTGACCATTTCAAGTCGAGGAAGGCGGTGTCGGATCCCTGGCCGGGTGGGAGGAACAGAACCTGACCGCCGCCGGCGAGGAAGCTCTGGAGGACATCGGCGGAGGGGCCGGATGGCAGTGGGGCGGCCCAGATCACGAGCGAGGTGTCGCTGGTCGCGAGCGTGGCGGCCTTGGCGGGATCGAGGCGGGTGACCGATTGGTTTCCGAAGCCTGGAGGAGCGGCGGAAAGTTGCAGGTAGCCGGCGGACTCTCCGCTGGGCGCGACCACGATGCTCTTGATCGGGCGGTTCGGGCCGTAGGCGAAGAAGGCGGCGTTGTCGCGCTCGTTGCCGTCGGCGGGGATCGAAAGCCAGCCGTGGCCGGTGTCGCTGCCGGTGGGAAGGGTGATGCGTTTCTGAAAGCGCAGCGACTGGCCATTGATCGTGAGGCTTTCGGTCGAGCGGGAGCCGTTCAGGTTGACGGTGAGCGGAATGTTCACTGTGCCACGGGCGTTCTCGGCACGGGAGATTTCCATGTCGAGGACGAGCTGGTCTCCGCTGCGACGCGAGGAAGCGAGGCGCAGCGAGGTGTTCGAGGCGGTGGGGCCGGTGAGTCCAAGCACGCGGATGGAAGGCTTCTGCGGCAGCGCTGTTAGAGCGGCCCGGGCGGAGGCCCAGCGCTCGTCATCGGCCTTCCAGTTCGAGGCCTGGAGGTCGGTGGCGATCCAGACTTCGGCGCGGCCGGGCGTTTCCGCCAGGAACTCGGCGGCCTTGGTGGCCAGTGCGGGAAGGTCGGTGGCGGTGTCGGTCGCGGCAGTCGAGGAAAGCTCTGTGAGAGCCTCGGGCGAGGGCACGTCCTGGGCCTGGCCGCTGGCGCTGTCGATCAGTACGAGCCGCGCTCCGCCCAGGTCCTTGAGGGTGTCGCGCACCTTTTCCACCACGACCTTGCGGCGGGAATCGTAGCCGTCACCTGGCTTCAGCTCCATGCTGGTGGAGCGGTCGAGGAGCAGCACGACGACATCGACCCGACCATTTCCCCAACCTAGAAGTCCGGAGACGATCGGCCTCGCGGCAGCGGTGGCGAGGGCCGCGATGCCGAGGGCGCGGCAGGTGAGGATCAGGATGTGGCGCAGTTTCTTCTTGCCGCGTGACTCGCGGGTGGCCTTCAGCAGGAACTGCATCGCCGCCCACTTGATCGTCTTGTGACGACGCTTGTTCAGCAGGTGGATGATGATGGGGATGCTCGCAGCGAGCAGGCCCCAGAGGAGGAATGGTTGGAGAAAGGACACCGGAAGAGAATGACTAATGACTAAATCCTAATGACTAAAAAGAGGTCACTGGGACTTGCGGAGAATGGCGGCGAAAATTCGGATGAGTTCGTCGGCTTCTTTGTATAGTTGGCGCAGGGATTCTTTGACGGATTCTTCTGAAGTGGTTGCTCCGAGGAGACGGAGCCAGAGGCGGGTTTCGACGCATTCCTTTTTGGAAACGCCAATGCGGTAGATGAAGTCTGGCTTTGAGACGGCATTGTCGGCTTCGACGTAGTTTGCCGCGACCGAGCCGGAAGAACGGAGGATCTGATCGATGTCACGCCACTGAGCGCGGCTCCAGCGGTGTCCGGCAACACAATGCCTGACCGCGAGCGCAAACTGAAATGTGCGTTCCTCAAGATCAAATCTGGCCTCTTCCATTAGTCATTAGGATTTAGTCATTAGTCATTCCCATCAGTGTTTTCTCTTCGAAAGTCTCCCCATCAGGAACCCACGCAGCAGCTCCTCCATCGGCGTGTCCGTGGTGACCAGCTGATAGCCGGCGTTGGCGTCGTGGCAGACGTCGCGGACCTTGGTGAGGAACTCGCGCAGGGCGGTGTGGTATTCCTCGGCGATGAGGTTTGGCTCGGCGACCAGGACGGTGCCATCCTCGAGATCGACGAAGCGGTGCGGGCGATCAAACTCGAAGCCGATCTCCTGCGGGTCGAGGAGGTGGAAGACACAGACGTCGTGCTTGCGGTAGCGAAGGTGCTGGAGGGCGTCGGCGAGCTGGTCGGGATCGGTGAAGAGGTCAGAAAGAATGACGACGAGCGCACGCTGGCCGATCTTTTCCGCGATGGTGTGAAGGGCAGGGACCAGGCCGGTGTCGCCGGAGGGATGGAGCGAGCCGAGCGTCGTGAAAAGCCGGTCGAGGTGGGCGGGGCGGCGGCTTGGCGGGACCTCGAGGTGGAGCTTGTCGGTGCAGACCGAGAGGCCGGCTGCGTCGCCCTGGTTGACGAGGAGGTAGGAAAGCGAGGCCGCGATCCTGCGGGCGTATTGGATCTTGGGCTCGGCCTTGCCGCTGAAGGCCATCGAGCCGGAGGTATCGACCACGAAATAAGCGCGGAGGTTGGTGTCTGCCTCGAATTCCTTGATGTAATAGCGGTCGGAACGGGCGTAGGCCTTCCAGTCGAGCCGACGGGTGTCGTCGCCGGCGACGTATTTCCGGTACTCGGCGAACTCCACCGACGAGCCGCGGTGGGGCGACTTGTGCTTGCCGGCCACGTTTCCGATCATCGG
>JAIXVN010000350.1 GCA_027483005.1 Verrucomicrobiaceae bacterium | reverse complement strand
TCCGATCAGCCTGGGAAAACCTGAATCAGGATCAGGATCGCCACCAGCGCCCCGACCGCAATCCGGTAATATCCAAAGACCGCCAGGCCATGCCGCTGGAGATAGGAAACCAGCCACTTCACCGAAATGGCCGCCGAGATCATCGCCGCCAGGCTGCCGACCACCAGGTTCGCGGCTCCGAACTCGTGCAGCATCAGTTTCAAGCCGCCGAACATCGCGTCGTAGGCGGGATCGAGCCCTTTGACTTTGTCCACCGCGTCCTTGGCCGTTGCCGCGGTGAGGGTCAGCACGCCGAGCAGGAAGGAGAACTCGACCGCCGCCCGGACCGAAAGCCCGACCAGAAGCCCGCCGCAGATCGTCATCAGGCTGCGGCTGGTGCCGGGGCACATCGCCACGCATTGCAGCAGGCCGATGATCACGGCCATTTTGAGGGTCATCTCAGCGAGTTCCTTGCCACCCGCCGGGGCGGGATTGCGTTTCCGCCAGGCGGAGACGGCGAGGATGCCAATGCCGCCGATGACCCAGGCGATACAAATGGGTAAATTGTGAAAAAGATGCTCCTTGATCCAATCGTTTAGCAATACGCCGATTACCATGGCCGGAAGAAAGCCTGCCAAGATCATAAAGACCAATTTCAGTCCTTCCGAATCCTTCCCCATTAAGCCACGCATCAACTGAACGACTCGATTCCAATAGAGCCCCAAAACAGCAACGATCGCGCCGCCTTGGATACAAATCGCGAATGCATCTGCCGCTGCTTTGTCCGTTTTTGAAAATGTCCCGATACCCATGAATTGCTGGGCAACGACTAAATGCCCGGTGGAGCTGACCGGGAGGAATTCGGTGACCCCTTCGATCACCCCGAGCACGATAGATTGCCAGATTTCCATGAACGGAGGGATCATGGCGGGATCGTTTCATGGCGGCAAGGGATTTACCGTTGCTTCGCGCTGCGGTCCGGCGATTGTTCCCGCACCTTCACTCCGATGAAAAAACGTTACCTTTGGCTCGTGCGCCGCGCGTACCGCACCCTGCGGCACCCGCGACTGCGTCATCGCGTCTGGTGGCGGAAGCTGACGAAGCCGCTGTTCGAACGAAGGCTCTGGGTGCCTTGTCGGGATTCGGTCGCGGTGGGGACCTCGATCGGGATGTTTTTCGCCGTGATGCCGATGCCGATGCAGTCAGTGGCCGCCGCGCTGATCGCCGTGCGGGCCCGGGCGAACGTGCCCTTCGCGATCGGTGCCTGTTTCCTGAGCAACCCGCTGACCAACGTGCCGATCTGGATCTGCCAGATGTTCATCGGGAACTTCATCGTCAAGCACCTTCATGTCACCATGCCGGGCGAGCTGATGAAGCTTGAAACCCAACTGCCGGGAGTGGGTCCCATCAATGTCGGCAGCTTCATCGTTGGCTCGATCGTTTCAGGCGTACTGCTGGCCCTGCTGGCTTTTCCGCTGGTCCACCTGTTCTCTGCCATCATGCCGCACCATCTGCCGGTGTTGAAACGTCGGATCAGGATTTCTCCCGAGGTGCAGCCACCGCAAACCGGCGCGAGCTGATCCACGCCCTGAAAGGCATCGAACAAGGAAGCTTCGGCAGACGTCTTCACGTCCTCTGCATCGGTCAACTGACCTTCTTCTTTGCCCTCTCATCGAGGATGCCGCTGATGAAGAGGAGCGCGGCCGCCACGCAGACGCAGGAGTCCGCGACGTTGAACGAAGGCCAGTTGTAGTTCACTCCGGGAATGAAGACATCGAGGAAGTCCACGACGTAGCCCGCCCGCAGCCTTTCCAAGAACGGAGCATCCTTCATGTAGCTGAGGTGCGAGCCCTGAAGAAGACGGTCGGTGAAATTTCCGAAAATGCCCGTAATCAGCAACGCCAGGGCCACGCGTGATGGCTTGTTGGAAAAGACGCCCATCTTCCAGAACTGGCGCAGCACGAACAAGGCGATGAACGGCACGACCATGAACAACACCGGCGCCCAGGTGGTGCCATTGCCAAGCCCAAAGGCCACGCCCTGGTTGTGGACGCGACGGAGATTGAAGTAACCCTCGATCACTGGAATGAACTCATGCGAGGAAAAATCCCCACGTGCCGGCTCCGGAAAACGCCCGACCACCCACCACTTCGTCCACTGGTCGAGGACGTAGAGTGGAAGAGTGAGGAAGAGGAGGAGCTTTTTCAGATTCATGAATCAAGTTTTCAGTGTTCAGTTTCAAGTGTTCAGCAAGAGGAAGAATCTTCCTGAAAACTGAACACTGAACCCTAGCAAACTTCATCGCATCGCGCGCACAGACCGGAGTCGACGAGGGGCTCATGGCGGCGGCAGCGCGGGCAGAGACAGAGGTCGGTCTTGCGGGCGGTGGCAGCGAGGGCTTCGCCTTCCGTGACGGTCAGTCCGGCGAGGATGAGGAACTCGTTGGCGAGCTCGCTGTCCTGCAGCAAGGCCAGCACCGGCTCGCCGGAAGGCACCGTGAGATCGACGTGGGCCTCGTTGTTGCGCGTGAATTCCTTGGCCTGGATCTTCGCCTCGATCGCGGTCTGGACGACCGACTTGATCTGGAAAAGACGCTCGGCGGCGGTGGTCGCCTCGGTGCCGGCATAGACCGGATCGGCTTCCGGGAAATCCTGCTCGTGGACCGTGCCTTCGCAAAAGGTGGCATGCTCCCAGGCTTCGTCGGCGGTGTAGGCGAGGATCGGCGCGAGGAGCTTTGTCAACGCAAGGAAGACGTCGTGCATCGCGGTCTGCGAGGCGCGGCGGCGGAGCGACGTACTAGCATCGCAGTACATCCGGTCCTTGGTGACGTCGACGTAAACGGCCGAGAGGTCCGCCGTGCAGAACTGGTTCAGCGCATTGAAGACCTTGCGGAATTCATAGGCCTCGTAGGCCTTGCGGCACTCGGTGACGACGGCGTTCAGGCGCTCCAGGATCCAGCGATCGAGCAAGGGCATGTCGGCGGGCGACACGCGGTCGGTCTCCGGATTGAAGCCATCAAGGTTTCCAAGCAGGATGCGCAGGGTGTTGCGGAGGCGGCGATACGGCTCGGCGACCTGCTTGAAGAGATCTTCTCCAAACGGCACCTCGTTCTGCCAGTCGACCGACGAGACCCAGAGGCGCACGATGTCGGCACCATACTTGTTGTAGAAGTGGGCGGCATCGATCGGCTTTCCAGCCTTCTCGGCCTCCGACTTCGAGAGCTTCTTCTTGTCCTTGTCGACCACGAAGCCGTGGGTCATCACGGTCTTGTAGGGAGCCACGCCGCGCCAGCCGACGCTGAGCATGAGCGAGCTCTGGAACCAGCCGCGGTGCTGGTCGGTGGCTTCGAGGTAAAGATCGGCCGGAGCGTGGAGCTCGGGATGCGTTTCAAGCACGGCGACATGCGAGCAGCCAGAGTCGATCCAGACGTCGAGCGTGTCGCGACACTTCTTCACGCCTTCGGGCAGACCCAATAGCGCGGCGAGTTCGGCATCGGATTTTTCGAACCAGAGATTCGTGCCTTCTTTTTCGACCAGGTCGGCAACCTTGCGGGCGATCTCCGGCGAAAGGATGGCCTGATTGTTTTCATCGAAGAACACCGGCAGCGGCACGCCCCAGGTGCGCTGGCGCGAGATGCACCAGTCGGGACGAGCCTCGACGGTCCCGTAGATGCGATTGCGGCCCCACGCGGGCAGCCATTCGACCTGATCAATCGCGGTGAGAGCGTCGCCGCGAAGGTCCTTGAGCGAGATGAAGAACTGCTCGACCGCGCGGAAGATGATCGGGGTCTTCGAGCGCCAGCAGTGCGGATACTGGTGCTTGTAAACCTCGCGTCCGAGCAGCGTGCCGTTTTCCGTGAGGATCTCGATGATGCGCTCGTTCGATTGGAAGACGTGCTGGCCGACGAGTTCCGGCAGGCCGACCTCGTCGGTGAACTTGCCATCGTCATCGACCGGCGAAAGCACGCCGAGCCCGTATTGCTGGCCGACCGAGTAGTCGTCCGCGCCGTGGCCCGGGGCGATGTGGACCGCGCCGGTGCCGGTGTCGGTGGTGACGAACTGGGCGAGGATGAGCTTCGAGGTGCGGTCGAGGAAGGGATGCTGCGCTTCCAGGTTCTCGAACTCGCGACCCTTCTTTTCCTCGATGGTTTCCGCCAGCGCGAAGCCGGTTTTTTCGGTGAAGGTCTCCACCAGCTCGCGAACGATCACGAAGGTCTCGACGCGATCGTCCTTCAGGAATTTTCCGACCACGTAGGTGAACTCCGGATGCAGGGCGATCCCGAGGTTGGCGGGCAGTGTCCAGGGGGTGGTCGTCCAGATCACCATGCTGGCGTCCTGGCCGATGAGCGGAAATTTCACGAACACCGCCGGACTTTCCTTGTCCTTGTATTCGACCTCAGCCTCGGCGAGCGCGGTGTGGGCGCCGTAGGACCACTGGACCGGCTTCTTCGATTGGTAAACGGAGCCGCTTTCCACCAGCTTCGCGAAGACCCGGAGGATGTTCGCCTCGTAGCCGGGAGCCATGGTCAGATACGGGTTGAACCAGTCGCCGAAGACCCCGAGGCGTCGGAACGAACCGCGCTGGACGTCGATCCAGCCCTTGGCGAACTCGGTGCAACGACGGCGGATTTCCCCCGGCTCGAGACCGGCGGCGGATTTCACGACCTTGAACTCGATCGGCAGTCCGTGGCAGTCCCAGCCAGGGATGAAGGGCGTCTCGAAGCCCGCCATGGTCTTCGATTTCACTACCAGATCCTTGAGGACCTTGTTGAGCGCGGTGCCCATGTGGACGTCGCCATTCGCGAACGGAGGGCCGTCATGAAGGATGAATTTCGGAGCTCCCTGCGCGCGGCGGCGGCCGAGGATCTTCTGGTAAAGGCCGGACGCCTCCCATTTCTCAAGCCGCTTCGGCTCATTCTCCACCAGATCCCCCCGCATCGG
>JAIXVN010000615.1 GCA_027483005.1 Verrucomicrobiaceae bacterium | reverse complement strand
TGTTCTGGAATTTTTAACACACCTTCATGGACACACCCTATCTACCCTTACAACAGATCGGCGGCCTTCTGTTCATGATGACGGGGCCTTTGAAAGTCGCTCCCACGTTTGCTGCGATCACGGCGAATCTCCCTGCCGGCGAGAAAGGACCCATCGCGCGGAAGGCTGTTTTCATCGCCATGGCCGCGCTCTGCGTGGCGATTTTCGTCGGTCCCGGCCTCATGAAATCGTGGGGGGCCTCGCAACAGGCCGTCTCGGCCGCGGCTGGTCTGCTGCTGGCGATCGCCTCTCTTCAGGGCATTCTGGGAACTCCGTCTGCCCCGGCACAGGAAGCGGGTGAGCGCGATTTGGCCATTTCCCCCCTCGCCTTCCCCACCCTCGCGCCGCCGTATGCGGTGGGAGTGCTGGTTCTGTTTGCGGCAAACTTCGGGCAAGTGGTCTCCCTGCTGCAAATGGCTGGACTCGCGGTGGCCATGATGTTGCTCAACTGGCTCGCCATGACGTTTGCCAGCCAAATCCTCCGAGTGCTTGGTCCCACCACGCTTCGAGTGCTGGGCTCCGTCTTTGGTGTGCTCCAGCTCTCCCTCGGCATTGAGATGATTTTCTACGCGGCAAAACCAGCCTGACGGGGTGCGGCGGGTTCAGGTTGCCGTGTCCCTGCGAAGAGGTCTGTCCAATTGCGGCGTTTCCGGCATGGATCGGAAGGAGCAGTTGATTTCGGGTTCCTCACCGGGATTCCGCTCGGGGCACGGAACGGGTTGCCTCAATCCCGTCGTGGCATACGTATGCTTTGGCAAGGTGGGTCGCGCGCGGCCCACGCCGCTTCCACCGCTCTGTCTTGGCAACCACCCTCATCTTGTTATCGGCCTGCTCCTTTCTTGGATATGGTTCGGCCTGCTTTTTTTCCAGCTACATGAAGCAGGAATTCAATCGCTACCGCCTAGGTGCGCAGCGCGTGGTGGTCGGCATGCTGCAACTGGTGGCGGGGCTTGGCCTTTTGGCGGGAATGAGTCAGCCATGGATGGGCCGGGCGGCGGCAGGCGGGCTGGCCCTAATGATGCTCGTCGCGGTGCTGGTCCGGATCCGGATCAAGGACTCCCTGCCGCAGACGGTACCGGCGCTGTTTTATCTGGTGCTGAACGCCTATCTTTGTTTCTGGGCCTTCTAAGGTGAAGGGCTCTACACTAGGGCAGCCCGTCTTACAGATGGTGTCTTCTGATTTTGTGGGAGGGAAGGAGGATTCAGCCACTCTGGGGAGGGGAGGACGGGTCTTTTCCCGATTCCTGTGTTGCTCGTCGGTTGCGAATGCTGATTCGCGCCCTCCTCGCGCCGTGGACTCGGAAAAAATCCCTCGTCCATAAGACACCATCTGTAAGACGGACTACCCCAGGGCAATGGCGACGCACATCGCGAGGACCGCGAGCGATGGCAGCGCTTTCCCGATTGGGTCCTTCACCTTGAGGTGCATGGCAAAGGCCCCCAGCATGAGCGCGCCGATGCCCGCGGCCGCAGGTTGGGCGAGGACCGGAATCCAGAGCGAGGCGAGGAGCACCAGAGCGAGCCCCACCTTGAGAATGCCGATGAGGCAGAAGAACGGGAAGGGCAAGCCGTAGGCGGCGAATTCCCCGCGCAGGGTTTTCGCGTCTCCACCACGATAGGCGGTCGCCTTGTCTCTGCGGATGAGCCAGACGTTGAGAATGCCGAGTGCCACGATGAGTTTGAGAGCGATGAGGAGGTAGTCCATGAGGTTTTAACGGATCATTCGCCCTTGGTGGGACAGGAATCTTTGATCGTGCCGCCTGCCGGGTAGTGCAAGCAGATCCCCGGCCGAGCACTGCGAAGAGGTCTGTCCAATTGCGGCGCGAAGAGGTCCCGTCGCGCGCAGTCCGCCGTTGCAGCGCTATCGTTCATGGGCGTGAAAGTGCCTCGGGTGAAGCTGCAACGGCACGCCACTCTCAATCCCCCATCCAACACTCCTCGGCCCAATGAAGCGTCCTCAGTGCCAGTTTCTCATCGCCCTGCTCGGCTCACTCGGCGGGCTCACCACTCAAGGCCCCGTCGCGGCCTGCTCGCGCGTGCTTTACCAAGCCAAGGACGGCACGGTCATCACTGGTCGCTCGATGGACTGGGGTTCAGACATGTCCTCCAACATGTGGGTTTTGCCCCGCGGCATGAAACGGGACGGCATGGGTGGCGAGAACAGCATTCAGTGGGAATCGAAATACGGCAGCGTCATCGTTTCGGGTTACGACATCAGCACCGCCGAGGGAATGAACGAGAAAGGCTTGGTCACCAATCTGCTTGCATTGGTAGAGTCGAACTACGGCACGCCTCCGGCAGGCAAGAAGGTCATCTGCATCAGCACGTGGGCGCAATACGTCCTCGACAATTTCGAGACGGTGGCCGAGGCCGTGGCTAGTCTGGAGAAGGAAGAATTCCAAGTGCAGACCACGATCATGCCCACGGGAGCTGCCGCCAACATGCACCTGTCGATTAGCGATGCCTCGGGCGACTCTGCTATTTTCGAGTATGTGAAAGGTAAGCTCGTCATTCACCACGGACCACAGTTCCGCGTCATGACGAACTCGCCGGCTTACGACAAGCAGATTGCTATTCAAGAGTATTGGAAGGATGCCGGCGCACTCATGGGCTTTCTGCCGGGCACGCCTCGTGCCGCTGACCGCTTCGCCCGTGCCCTCGTTTATCTGGACTCGATCCCGACTGAAACAAAGCCAGCCTACATCAGCGGAGTGCCACAGCAGAAATTTCAGTTTCAAGCCATGATGTCGGTCCTTTCAGTCATGCGCAGTGTGGGCACGCCGCTGGGCATTACCATCCCGGACCAACCTTTCACTTCGTCCAGCATCTGGCGGACGGTGAGCGACAGCACGAATCGCGTGGTTCTCTTCGACTCTGCGATGGCTCCGGCAACCTTCTGGGTGAAGCTGGATGACCTCGATCTCAAGCCGGGGGCACCGGTGAAGAAGCTCGAACTCGCCGGAGGAAAAACGTACAGTGGGAACGCCGCCGACAAGTTCACGGAAAACAAGCTCTTCGCCTTCGAATCCCTCCACTGATTTCTCGATCTGGACCTCCGTCCGGCGAGGGTGAGAAGCCGCGGGTCCCTGTGTTGCTCGTCGGTTGCGAATCCTGATTCGCGCCCTCCTTGCGCCTAGGACTCGGAAAGAATCCCTCGTCCATAAGACACCATCTGTAAGACGGACTACACTAGGCGCAGAGGCTGCGGTGCGGGTCAGGCGGCTCTTGGAGGCCCGCCCCGCGAGCACATTCAAACCGGGAAACACGGGCATTCTGCTGGACATGAATACCTAACGCAATTCCCCGGGCGGCTTATCGGAAAATCAGCGATCACCCGCCTTATCTTAGTGCCATTCTGGACAGACCTCTCGAAGCGGTCTCGAACCACGGCGACGAGGTCTGTCTAATTGCGGCGTTCCGGTGGTGTCGCTCGTGCCGAGCTCGACCACCGGCTTCATGCCGTCATCCCTGCGGGATGAGGGAGGCGGATCGGTCAGGTGGCCAGACTTCTGGGGGTCTTGGGATCTGGAGTTGCGTCGGTGGGAGGGAAAGCTATTTTTAATGGTCCAGCCGGTTCATCAGGGACCTGACAGGAGCAACTTCCCAACAAAAACAGAAAATGAGCCACATGATTCCATCTTCCCGCAGCCTTGCCAAGGTTCTGGCCGTGATTTCGACGCTCGCCCTGGCTGAGACTGCTTTGCCGTGCACGCGCGTTTTGTGGAACTCAGGGAATGGTCACGTGATCGTCGGGCGCACCCAGGACTGGACGGAGCGCGCCAATTCCGCCTTCCGCGTGTATCCCCGCGGGATCGAGCGGACGGGGGCGGTGGCGGAGAATCCGCACAAGTGGACATCCAAGTACGGCAGCCTTGCCCTGTCGGCGTACGACATGGGCACCCATGAGGGAGTCAACGAGAAGGGCCTGAGCGCCCACGCTCTCTATCTGGCCGTTGAAGCGGCGTTCGGGGAGCGCGACCCCAAGCGGGAAGCCATCGGCATCATGCAGTGGGTCCAGTACTTCCTCGATAACTACGCGACTGTTGCGGAAGCTGTCGAAGCTCAGAAGTCCTTCGCGTTTCAGATCGAGCCGCTGATCCTCCCGAATGGCTATCCGACCCTTGTGCACGTCTCGATTTCTGACAAATCCGGTGACTCTGCGGTGATCGAGTATGTGGGCGGGAAGGCGCAGGTGTATCACGACAAGCGGTTCACGGTGATGACCAACGAGCCGACCTACGACAAGCAGATCGAGAACCTGAAGCAATACCG
>JAIXVN010000013.1 GCA_027483005.1 Verrucomicrobiaceae bacterium | reverse complement strand
GACCCGGGTTCCAGACCCCGGACAAACCGTCAAGCAAGCCCATGCGGCAACTGATGTTTGAAGCTTCGAAGGCGGAGTAGTAGGCATCGGGTGTCCCAGCACAGGCAATGCGTCGGAGGTTGAACTCGCCGCTCGTCCGCCTGAATCCCTCGATCCTGCATTCACCCGCCAACAGGTGGTTGCCGATCGCCTCACTGAGCTTTTTGGGGAAGTCCTTCGCCTCAACCCGCTTGATGAGATAGATCCAGCCTCCAACGCAAACCAAGAGCAGGAACAGCAACACCCGGAATCCGATTCGGAGAAGGTGGTAAATGATCGAGCCCGCCCCACCTCCGGACATCGAAAAACGAAGCTGGAACCAAAAGCCCTGGCTCGAGACCCACTGGCTGAGACGATCGTTGAATGACTGAAGTTGTTCGCTTTCCATGAGTGACCTCGGTGGTGCCGGCATTCAATCGGAAGAATGACCCGCATGCGAGCCGAAATTTCCCTCGCTCACGTCCGGGTGTTCCCCTACCAAAACCGCCGTGGAAGCTGCCGATTACAAAGTCCGTCTTGAGATATTCGAAGGTCCGCTGGATCTGCTCCTTTACCTCATCAAAAAGGACGAAGTGGACATCCACACGATTTCCATCGAACGCATCACGCGGCAGTATCTCGACTACATCGACACCTTCAAGCTCCTGAACATCGACCTGACGTCCGAGTTCATCGTCATGGCGGCGAACCTGATGTACATCAAGAGCCGGACACTCCTGCCTCGCCAGGACCAGCCCCCCGAGGAGGACGCCGAGGAGGATGACCCACGCTGGGAACTCATCCGTCAGCTCATCGAGTACAAGAAGTTCAAGGACGCGGCCGGCTTCCTTTCATTGAAGGAAATCGAACAGGAGGGGAGCTTCGAGCACCGGGCGGAAGTCGTGGAATCTGCCGCCGAAGTGACCACCGCTCCCCTGGCCGAGGTTTCGATCTTCGATCTCATCCGTGCCTTCCAGAATGTGTTGAAGCGCTTCGAGGAATCCCACGATTTCGGCGACATTATCGACGACCGCTACACGGTGGCGGACAAGATCGAGTTCCTGCTGAACCATTTCGCCTGCGGTCAGGCGCGCAGGTTCGAGGACCTGTTCGAGGGCGCCACCACCAAGGCGGAGGTCATTGTCACCTTCCTCGCCGTTTTGGAGCTGATGAAGCTGAACCAATTCATCATCCGGCAAACCCATCTGCTCGGCGAGATCGAGGTCGAGCGCCGGACTCCGGGTGCGGCTTCCGGCGATGAATTGGAAGAGGACGAGGCTGGTTGAGGCGGCGTCAATGAAACCGCCACTCCCCCGAGGGGAGTCTCCCAGACGACTTTTCCATCCCCAACCACCAAGGGTGGCTTCATCTCATCCGAGGCGGAACACGATGCGGGCCTTGGAGGTGTCGTAGGGAGACATTTCCATCTTCACCTTGTCCCCAACGACGAGCCGGATGAAGCGCTTGCGCATCTTGCCGGAGATATGGGCCAGCACCTCATGGCCGCTGGCCAGCTTGACGCGGAACATCGTGCCGGCGAGCACGGATGACACCTCGCCATCGACCTCCACCGCCTTCTCCTCACCTTCCTTGTTGCCACGACGCGGCCCTGGAGCCGAACGGCCTTGTGTTTTACGACGGGAGGAAGAGTTTCGCGGGCGTGGAGGCATGAGAGGACGTTGAAGCTTGGAAGAGGCGCGACCAGCGCCTCGGCGGGCGGCATGATGAACCTTCCGAGTCAGGCTTCAATCCCAAAAACCGCCTGATTGCTTCATCAACAGGGCGCTTGCCAATTCAAACCTTCCGTTCCACGTTTCGGGTGAGCCAGCGATCCGCCCCGCATCAGGCGACAACCTTCCAAGAAACTCCACCATGTCAGAAATCACCGAAAAGGATCTTCCTCAGAGCCAGAAGGCCCTCTGGCTGAAAGCCCTCAGCGCCGTTCAGACTCAGAACCTCCCCTATGCGATCAGCCTCCTGCAGGCACTATTGAAGGATTCGCCAGGGTTTCTCGATGGCAGGAAGGTCCTTCGCAAGGTGGAGATCCAGCAAGCCGGAGGCCCCAAGAAGAAGGGTGGCCTGTTCAGCATCCAGTCCGGTGGCTTCGGTGGCATGAAGCTTCAAGGCCAGGCCAAGAAGGACCCACTCGGAACCATCCCCCTTATTGAGAAGGATCTTGAAAAGGATCCCTACAATGAAGGCGCGAACGATCTCCTTTTCGAGTGCTTCATGAAGCTCGAAATGCCTGACAGCGCCGCCTTCGCCCTGGAAACCGTCCGCAAAGGTAGCCCGGAAACGCCGAAGCTCCTTCACAAGCTCGCCCAGCATTACCTGAGCCGCGACATGCCGAAGGTGGCGGCCGAGGTTTACAATGACATCATCAAGATCGCCCCGACGGATTCGGAGGCCATCAAGGGAGCCAAGGACTGCTCCGCCCGCGCCTCGATGCAGAGCCAGAAATGGGACGAGAACTCCGACATGCGGAGCCTCATGAAGGACAAGGCCGAGTTCGAGGAAATGGAGAAGGCCTCCAGAACCGGCCTTACTCGTGATCAGCTTGAGGAGCGGCGCGACCGACTCGTGCTCAAGTACAATGAGGACACCAACAGCCTGCTGGCCGTGAAGGAACTGGCCGCGGTCTATGAACAACTTGAAGACTGGACCAACGCCCACGCCTTCTTCTCGTGGGCCCACACCCTCAGCAATGGCGACGTCGCGCTCCAGAACAAGGCCTCGCAGATGAAGGATCGTGCGCAGGAAGCCGAAATGAAGGCCTTGGAGGAAGCTGCGGCAGCCGATCCGTCGAATGCCGAACTCGTCAGCACCCTCGCCGCCCGCAAGGCCGAGCGGATGGCGGAGCAGGTCGAGGAAGCCAAACGTCGTGTCGACCAGAATCCGACGGATCCCCAGTTCCGGTACGATCTGGGTCTGGCACTTTACCAATTGGGCGACTACAGCGGAGCGATTCCCCATCTCCAGCAAGCCACACGCAATCCGCACATCCGG
>JAIXVN010000482.1 GCA_027483005.1 Verrucomicrobiaceae bacterium | reverse complement strand
GCGGCAGCCCCTTCCGAGGGCACGTAGTCGCGAGAGTAGAAGCGCAGGGCCTCGGCGCTGAGCCAGTCGATTTCCTCGTCACCGATCACCAGGCAGCCATCGACTTCCCCGCGCTCGATCCATTCGGCCGCGAGCTCCAGGCCGGTGAAGAATTCCGCGCCGTCGCCGATCAGGGTGTCGTTCGGCGACGTGCTGCCGATCATAGCGGAAAGGTGGGACGAGGGGGCGTTGAAAACAGTCTCGGGGAACAGGATCGGACTGGCGATGGCGGGATCGTTCAAGACCTCGCCAAAGAAGCGGTTGGAGTAATTCACGCAGCCGTTCATCAGGGTCGTGATGACGCCGATGCGGAACTCTCCGGCCAACGAAGCCGCCAGCCGCTCGGGAGGCAGCGCTTCAGCCACGGCGGCGGCGGCGAATTTCGAAATGGCACTGGCGCGGCGGAGTCGTGCGAACTTCGGGATGGTGGAACCGGCTTCGGGCACCCGCAGGACCGGGGTCTTCACGGTCATTCCAAGGGTTTCCCGGACCAGCATCGAATGCCCGAGTTCCGCGCTTGAGCGCACGGCCTCGCAGAGGGCCTGAACGCCCCATCCCGCCGGACTCACCGCACCGATTCCGACGATTGAAATCCGCGGTCTCATCGGGCGTCCTCCTTTCGGAAAATGAGGGTGGCATTCGCTCCACCGAAGCCGAAGGAGTTGGTCAGCACGCTGCGCACCACGGCCTCGCGGGGCTCGCGGACGAGGTCGAAGGTGCAGACCGGGTCAAGCTCACGGATGTTGAGGCTGGCCGGCAGCCATTGGCCTTCGAGCGCCATCAGGCAGATCACCGATTCCACCGAACCCGCCCCACCTAACAGATGGCCGATCGAGGACTTCGTGGAGCTGACCTTGATGCTCGAAACGTCGTCGCCCGCCCAACGCTGGATTGCCTGTCCCTCGGCCACGTCGTTGAGCGGCGTGCCGGTGCCGTGGGAATTGATATAGTCGATCTCGGTGGGGGAAAGCCCCGCCATTTCACAAGCGGCGACCATCGTCTTCAAGGCCGCATCGCCCGCCGGATGTGGCTGGGTGAGGTGATGGATGTCGGTGGCGGCTCCGTAGGCCAGGATTTCCGCGATCACCCGGGCACCGCGTGCTTTGGCGGCAGCGAGCGATTCCACCACGACGAAGCCCGCGCCCTCGCCGAGCGCCAGGCCATCGCGCGCCGCGTCGAAGGGCCTCGGAATGCCGGAGGGACTGAGGGCTTGAAGCGTGTCGAAGCCCGCAAACACGAGCTGGCAGAGCGCATCGTAGCCGCCGGCGAGGACGCGTTCGGCCTTTCCGGAGCGGACGAGATGGAAGGCGTGTCCGATCGCATTCGCCCCGGAGGCGCAGGCATTGGAAATGATCCGCAGCGGCCCCCGAATGCCAAGCCGTTCCGCCAGACCCACCATCTGCTGTTGCGGCTGATAGGTTTCCACCCGCAGGAACTGGCCGCGACGGCGGTACGGTGTCGCCACGGCCTGCTTGAAATAGTCCTCGCCGAGAGGCATCGCCGCGGCGGAGGTGCCGATCATCATTGGCATGGCACCGCCGGAAAGGCCCGCCATCGCCATTGCCTCTCGCGCCGCCATCCAGGCCATGCGGGTGCCCCGGTCCATGCGGCTCCAGATTTTCGCGCTGATGCGCGGGTCCGGTGAGGAAGTCGGCAGATCGCACTGCCCGCCGGTGCCGACCCGCTGGCGCGAGGTGTCGAAGAGATCGATCGGCCGGAACGCCGTCCGACCGCCACGGAAGCCGGCGGCATTGTCAGCAAAGCCATTTCCCATCGACGTCACGATCCCAGCTCCGGTGATCGCCGCGGAGATCGGTCCGGAGGGGGATGGGGAATCAGCGCGATAGGCCACTTGGTCGGGAAATGAAGTTCGGGCTCGTCGGACCGGGTCAGCGCTAGCTAGGCAGTGATCCGCACCTTGTCAAATGCTCTATCCCCGCTGGATTGAAACCTCGAAACGCTTTGCCAAACAGCCCGCGCTGTTCGATGGCGCGACAGCTGAGGTGTGGACCTTCGGGGACCTGGCCGCCCGCGCCAGCACAGCGCCTCGGGCGGATGGACCGGTGGTGGCCCGCAGCGGCTCGACCGGGTTCTTTGTCAACATCCTGCGCGCCTGGCGCGATGGGCAGCCGGTGATCCTGGTGGAACGCGACGCCGCCGAGCCGGTGCTGCATTCCACGCCGCCGGAAGGCACCCTGCTGGTGAAACACACGCCGGGCGCTGCCGGCATTCCGCGCGGGATCTTTTTCGACGGCCCGAGGATCGCTGCAGATGCAGACAGATTGGTTTCGGCGATGGGCCTGACACCGACGATCCCCAATCTCGGGGTGATCTCGCTTTCCCACTCGTATGGCTTTTCCAACATCGTCCTGCCGCTCCTGCTGCATGGCGTGCCGGTTCATCTGCTTCCGGTGCCCTTTCCAAGAATGTTGTTGGAGGCTTTCCATCAACACGACTCCCTGGCCCTGCCGGCCGTGCCTTCGATGTGGCGGGCGTGGCATCGCGCCGGGATCTTGAAGAACGCCCCGATCCATCTGGCCCTTTCCGCCGGGGCTCCGCTCGCGCTCGAACTCGAACACGCGGTCTTTGGGCAAACCAACCTCAAGATCCGCAATTTCTACGGAGCCAGCGAATGCGGCGGAATCTCCTACGATGCCACCGACGAGCCACGTGACTCCGCCGAAGATGCGGGCAGGCCGCTCGATGGGGTGAGCGTCTCAGTTTCCACGGATGGAAGACTCTTGGTGACCAGTGATTCGGTCGCACTCGGCTACGATGAACGTCGTAGTTCGGATTCCGATCAAAGCGGCGGCTACCTGACCCACGACCTCGGCCACCTGGATGAGCGGGGTCACGTCCGGCTCCACGGCACCATCGGTGGCGCGATCAATGTGGCCGGGCGCAAGATCAGCCCCGCCAAGGTCGAGGCCGCACTCATGGCCACCGGCTTGTTGGCAAGCGCCCGCGTGAAAGGCATTCCAAGTCAGGACCCCGAGCGGTTCGAGGAAATCTCTGCCAGCGTCAGCCTTTCCGGAAACGCGACCCTCGAAAAACTCAAGCAGGCCGCCACCGCGCATCTGGCGAACTGGGAGCTGCCGAGGCATTGGGAGGTCGTCTGATCAATCCCCACTCAGCGCCACCTTCGCGCTGGCCAGGAGACCGT
>JAIXVN010000148.1 GCA_027483005.1 Verrucomicrobiaceae bacterium | reverse complement strand
ACGGTGGCCGAGTAGAAATCGACGTTGGCGTTCAGGTTCTTCCTCTCGCGCATGATGGTGGCGATGCGCTCGGACATCTGGATCCACTTCGGTTCGCCGAGCTCCTCGGAGAGCTGGATCGCCAGCTCGCGGAGGTGCGGGGCGCGGGGATCGAGCACCTTGTAAAC
Organism: Verrucomicrobiaceae bacterium; assembly: GCA_027483005.1. Lineage (GTDB taxonomy): Bacteria > Verrucomicrobiota > Verrucomicrobiia > Verrucomicrobiales > Akkermansiaceae > Luteolibacter. Next base: position 3,363 of record JAIXVN010000148.1, on the reverse strand, counting down.
GCGGTGGCCGATGCCCATGATCTTTTCCTTGCGGGCCATCTTGGCCTCGACCCAGGCGTCCACCTTGTCGAGCTCACCAATTTCCTGGAGCATGTGGATGACGCCTTCGTTGGCCCCCCCGTGGAGCGGTCCCTTGAGCGTGCCGATGGCGGAGGTGATGGCGGAGTAGAAATCGGAAAGGGTGGCGATGGTCACGCGGGCGGAGAACGTGGAGGCGTTCATGCCGTGATCGGCGTGGAGGGTGTAGGCCACATCGAGGGTGCGGGTGGCGGCCTCGGAGGGGGCCTCGCCGTTCACCAGGTAGAGGAAATGGGCGGCTTCGGAGAGGTCCTCGCGGATCGGAGGCAGCTCCAGTCCCTGGCGGAAGCGATGGTAGGCGGCCACGATGACCGGGGTCTGCGCGACGATCGAGAGGGCGACTTCGGCGTCCCTTTCCAGGTCCGGCTCACCAACGGCGGCGCGGTGGTCGTAAAGCCCGAGCATCGAGACAGCGGTGCGGAGCACATCCATCGGCGCGGCGTCCTTCGGCGCGGCCTTGAGGAAGTCGATCACACCCGCGGGAAGATTGCGGTCGGTGCGGAGGCGGGTCTGGAGGGCGTCGAGTTCCGACTGCTTTGGAAGGTGGCCGCGGTGGAGTAGGAAGACGACTTCCTCGAAGGAGCAGTTGTTGACGAGTGAATCGATCGAGTAGCCGAGATAGCTGAGTCGGCCTTCCTCGCCTTCCACGTTGCTGAGAGCGGATTCGTTGGCGATGACGCCTTCAAGGCCTTTGGCGTAAGTGGTCATGGATGAATGGATGAAAATGGTTCCCGGAAGCGCCCGGAACTAAGCGGTTCATGTCGGACCGTGCAAGGGGAAAGCCATGAGGGAGCGCGGATTGCGGAATGGGGATTGCGGAATGTGGATCTGGGGGCGGTGGTGTCGAGTCCGCGTGGAAGGCCGGGGGATGGAGAGCGTCCGATCGAGTTTCGAATTTGGTGCTTAGAATTTCGGGTTTTCCACCCATAAGCTCGCGCCGTGCCCGCTTTGCTGACCCTTGTGTTTGAGACTTCGTCGCCGACGGCCTCCATCCTTCTGGCCGCGCCGGAGGGGGTGATCGCCGAGCGTGCCTTCACCAGCGACCGCAGCCACAATGCGGTGCTGTTCGGGCCGCTTTCCGAGGTGCTCCGCGGGATTTCTCCTCAGGAAATCGGGCTCATTCTCGTGGGCAGCGGTCCCGGGAGTTACAGCGGCACCCGCGTCGGTCTGGCGGCGGCGCAGGGAGTGGCCCTGGTGGCAGGCTGCCCGGTGGTGGCGGTGCCGTCGGTGATCGCCGCGCCTTCGGCGGTGGATGGGCGCTGTCTGGTGATCGGCGATGCCAGACGAGGGAGCTACTGGACCTCGCTGGTGGCGGGCGGAAGGGTCGAGGTGCCGCCCATCTTGACGGATGAGGCGGGATTTCGGGAGGTGGTGGCGAGCGCCGGATGCGTGGTGAGCTTCGAGGATGCCATGCGGACCCGCTTTCCCACGGAACGCGAGGTGAGATTCGAGCTGCCGACGGCGCGCTTGCTCTGGAATGCCTGGAACGCGGCGAGCGCTGATTCGAGGGAGGCCTGGGCGCAGGAAGTGCCTCAGCCGCACTACCTGAGGCCGCCGCACATCACGGAGTCGAAGCGGGCTTGGCCGGTGACGAAATGAGGGCCCGGATCGCGGCTCCAGAGACGCAGTTCTTGATGACCATTTGCACCGGTCCTTCGTCCTGCTTGCCCTTCTCTCCGTAATTGATCGTCTGGGTATTGGAGACCATGCCAACGACGAGCCCGGCCTTGTTGACCACTGGAGCGCCGGAGGATCCGCGGGCATAGTCGGCGGTCACGGCCATCATCACGGGTCCGGGAGTCATGTCGGGCAGAGGCTTGCGGAAATAGCGGGAAATCCGGCCAAAGGTCTCAACAAAGCAGTGGCCGGCCGGATGGCTGACGATGTGGATGTCGGCCCCAACTGCGGCATCCGGCCCGACCGGAAGGGCGGGAAGCTCCCTGGCACCGACCCGGAACAAGGCGATGTCCTCGGCTTCGTTGCCGGCTACGATTTCCTTCACTGGATGCACATTGCCATTGAAGTCACAGACACCCCAGGCCTCGCCCTTGGCGGCCTTGAATACGTGGTAGTTGGTGACCATCAGCCCGTCCGAGCCGACACACCACGCGGTGGCGGTTCCGGAGGTGTGCCAGTGCTCGCATTTGCCGCATTTGTAAACCGAGCCCAGTAGGAAGACGCTTTTTGAGAGTGATTCGTAGTCGGCGGCCGGACTGGTCTTGCCTGGTTTGATCAGGACCGATTTCGGAACGCCCGCGAGGGATCCGGCCAGGGCTTCTCCGGAGGAAGCCGCCTTCTGGTCGGCCAGCGCGCCCAGTTTCTCCTGAAACGTCCGCTCCAGGCCGGCGTCATCGACCACCGGGGGGCCGGCCCACACCACCGTGGACCAGCATAGGATCATCAGCATCTGAAATTTCACGTGCCGATAATGGCAGGGTGGGAACTGAATGGAAGCATGCAATCCGCCCGATTGAGCCAGGTCCCTGAAGCTGGGAACCGCAAGCTCTGAAACGGAGCGGCTGGAAAGGATGTCCGTGGGATCGTCTGGATCCTTTCCGCTCCGGGAGGAAATCTTCACCGCCGCCGCCAGACGGTGACGAGGGAGAAGGTGAACTGGAATTTTCTGGCCGTCTCGCGGATGACGAAGGGCTCGTTGGTTTGGCGGATGAGGTCGAAGGCCGGTGAAAGGCGCTCCTTCAGCCAGTCAAAGGTGGTGCCGGTGGGCCAGTTCTCCGGCGGGGTGAACTCCGTCAGCCAGGTGCAGGGGGTGGCGAGAACGAGTTCGCCGCCGGGATGCAAGAGAGAGGGGAGGCGATCAAGCAGCCGCTGCGGCTCGGGAAGACGGCAGAGAAGATTGGCGGCGTGCACGCGATCGAATGCACCGAGATCGGCGCGAAGATTCATGGCGTCTCCGGTTTCAAAGTGGAGGCGCTCGGTTTCATAGCCCTCGGGCAATCGGGCTTCGAGGTCGATGGAGACGTGGGCTTCTTCCAGACGCTGGTAGGGCAGGGTCTTTCCCGCCCGCAGGCCCTCTGCGGCTTCGATGAAGGAGCGGGAAAAGTAGATGCCGATCACCTCGCGGCAGCTGCGCGACATTTCGAAACTCGAGCGCCCGACCGCACAGCCGAGGTCGAGCCCGCGACCGACCTCCTGCGCCTCGAAGTGCCCGGGGGTGCGCACGGCGAAATCCAGCGCCTCCTGCATCGCAACTGGCGCGTGTTCGGGCAGGATCTCGTCGGCGCGACCGTAGTGGAAGAGCAGGTATTCGCCTAACAGCTTCCGCGT
>JAIXVN010000048.1 GCA_027483005.1 Verrucomicrobiaceae bacterium | reverse complement strand
CGGTGAAGCCGATGGCCAGGCCGTAGTTGGAGTTGCCGGCTGTGGCCTTGGCGGTGGCCGTGTTCAGCACCACCCAGGCAAGGGCGAAGGTGAAGAGCAACTCGGCGATGACCGTGGGCGTGGAGACGAGTTTGAGCGGCTCGATCACCGGAGCACCTGGAACAAGAGCCCGGGCGACAAAGACTGCCAGCGAGCCGGCGATCAACTGGGTGATCACGTAGCTGCCGAATTCATTGGCGGTGCAGCGACCACGCAGAAAGACCGCCAGGGAGACGGCTGGATTGTAGTGGGCTCCGGATATGTGGCCACCCGCATAAATCATCACCATGAGTACGGAGGCGATGGCAAATGGGGCCATGGGACCTGCGGTTCCGAGTACGGCGGCAGTCGCGACTGTCACGGTCAGGAAGAACGTGCCGATGAACTCGACTAACAGTTTTCTCATACGTCGGGAGCCTAGAATGAAATTGAATCAAGTGGCAAGCCCTTCAACGCAAAACGGCTGCGGTCCCGGAGGAGCGCAGCCGTCTTGAAAAGGGGATCGACAGTTACTTGGTCGAAGCCGTGCGGACCTTGCGGATGATGCTGGCAACCGTTTCGGAAGCCTGGGCACCGACGCCGAGCCACTTGTCGGCCTTTTCGAGGTCGAGCTGGTAGTTGGCACCTTCCTTGAGCGGGTCATAGGTCCCGATTTGCTCGATGTATCGTCCGTCGCGGCGCTTGCGGCTGTCCACGGCAACGATTTTATAATACGGGCGGTCTTTGGTGCCTTGGCGATTGAGTCGGAGAGCTACGGCCATGTCGGTGGGTCGTTCGAGAAGATGCCCGAAAGCGGGCGGGGCGCGGAAAATGCACAAACCACCCTGAGTTGCCAAGAGGAATCTCGGGTCTGCGTCACTTTTTTCCGCTGCGGGATTGCGGGATTGATTTCCAGATGGTGGGGTTTCCGGCGATGAACGTGCAATCCTATGGCCAGCAGACACCGTTCACGACCAAGGACGGCTCGACGATTCGCAGCCTGCTGGATCGAACCAACGCTCCGGTGGTCCAGCAAAGCCTCGCCGAAGCGACCTTGCCGAAAGGAGGAAAAACCGAGCGGCACCATCATGCGATCAGCGAGGAGATCTACTACCTGAACGAGGGAAGCGGCGTCATCGAAATCGACGGGGAAGTCCGCGAGGTGAACGTCGGCGATGCGATTCTGATCCCTGCCGGGGCCTGGCACCAGATCGAGGCGGTGGAGCCGCTGCGCTTCCTCTGCTGCTGCGCGCCGCCGTATTCGCATGAGGACACGTATTTCGAGTGATCAGGGGCGGATCACCGTGAGCCCGTCGATCAGGTCGAAATGCCGGTCGGTGGTCATGACCGCGGCCCCGGCGCGGTTGGCGCAGCAGGCGATGACGATGTCCTGAAGCGGCAGCACTTTTCCCTGTCGGTCGAGTTTCCATGCCAGCTGCCAGACCTCGTCCCAGAGACTGGCAGTGGTGGGCACCATCTGGGTGAGGGAGAAGAAGCTCTCGAACCGATTTCGAAACTCTGGGACCTTGATCCCGCGCAGAACTTCCGCCTTCACGACACCGCAGCACACGACGTTGTGCAACTCCACACGGCGGGTGATTTCCCGAATGGGGTCGTGGTCCGATTTCAGGGCCCCAATGAAGACGTTCGAGTCAATCAGGACGAGCGCTCCCATATGGCTTTTCGTCTTCGGCGACCTTCATGGTCTCCAGTTGATAATCCGGATAAACGGCGTCCCTCAATTCACCTGGAGACAATCCCAGCCCCAAGCCTTCCTTCGCAAAAACCTTCAAGCGGGCCCGCCGATCCAGCTCACGCAACGCGAAATGGACGGCGTCCGTCTTGGTTTCCAACTCATATTCCTTCATGACCCTGGCCAACAGGTCATCGTCGATATGCATCGTCATTTTCATTGCCATACCCTATATGGCCATATTGGGTATGGCAAGAGAGTTTTGCCTCACGGCAGAGCTCAGGATTTCGTGCTTTCCCCGAGCACGTCGTCCATGGCGTCGATGAGTTCCTGCATGGTGGCGGTGGTCTCGTTACCCATGTTGGAAATGCGGAAGGTCAGGCCCTTGATCTTGCCGTAGCCGCCGTTGATCACGAAGCCGTGCTTGGACTTCAGCGTCTTGATGAAGGCGGAAAGGTCGAAGCCATCCGGGGTGTGGAAGCAGCTCAGCGAGACCGAACGGCGGCCTTCGGGGCCGAAGTGCTTGAATCCGTGCTTCTCAGCCCATTCCGAAATCATCCGGTTGTTGCTGGCGTGGCGGGCGAAGCGGGCTTCCAGCCCCTCCTTGGCGATTTCTCCGAGGATGTATTGCAGGCCGAAGAGCAGGGAAATGGCGGGCGTCGACGGCGTGTTGTTGGCGGCCGCGTTCTTCGCGAACTCGACGAAATCGAAGTAGTAGCCGCGGTTCGGCTGGGCCTTGGCGCGCTCCATGGCCGCTTCCGAGCAGGCGAAGACGGTGAGGCCCGGCGGCAGGGCGAGGGCCTTCTGGACACCGGCAAGCAGGACGTCGATGCCGAGCTCATCCATCGCGATCGGCACGGCCGAAAACGAGGAAACCGAATCGACGATGAGCAGCACGCCCGGGAAGGATTTCACGACCTTCGCGATGGCAGTGAGGTCGTTCATGACGCCGGTGGAGGTTTCATTGTGGATCAGCGTGACCGCATCGAAACCGCCTTCCGCGAGCTTGGCGCGGACGGCTTCGGGATCGATCGCCTCGCCCCATTCAACCTGGATCTTCTCGGCCTCGAAGTCGGACTTTTTCGCCACATCGAACCACTTGTCGGAAAAGGCACCCAGGCAGAGGGTGAGGACCTTTTTCTGCACCAGGTTGCGCAGCGAGGCCTCCATCACGCCCCAGGCGGAGGAGGTGGAAAGGAACACCGGTCGGGTGGTGCCGGCGAGGGCCTGGAGGGTGGGCTGGAGCGACGCGTAGAGGGCTTCGAATTCGGAACCGCGGTGGCCGATCATCGGCTGGCTCATGGCGGCGAAGGTCTCGGCGGATACGTCGATGGGTCCTGGAATGAACAGTTTTGGCATGGTG
>JAIXVN010000386.1 GCA_027483005.1 Verrucomicrobiaceae bacterium | reverse complement strand
GAGTGGACGACGAGGTCGAGCAGTTGGCGGATCTCCGCCTGGAACGTGTGCTTTTCGAGTGTGGTTTCGCTCATGGGATGAAGGGGTTGTGAATGAGAGGCGGGAAGATAGCCATGTCCGCCCATCTGTCAAAACCCGGAAGCGTTTGGGGAATTCCGACGCGATGGATTCCTCACCGCCAAGCCGCCAGGTGCGCCAAGCCAGACCGCTGAAGGCTCTTGGAGATTGAGTTCCCTCGCACCCATTGAAGCTACCTCGGCGGTTCAAATTGCCTCCACTCGTGAAGATCCGATCAAGTCACGCCCCACGCCCTCGGAAACGGCATGGATGCCATTCAGCCGAAAAGGCCTCTAACCGTGCGATTCACGATTGAACTCACGCTTCATCTTTTTCTAGGTGGATGGTTGGACTCTCATGAAATCCTTCGTGCCAAGCGAAATAGTCGATACGAAAAATCGCCATCCGAAGACCATCACCATCGAGCCAATCGAAGCGAGACTGCAAGAACCTCTCCAGTTCGTCACGAGAATTGTGAACGCTTCCGCCTGCCTCGGCTGCAAACCAAACGCTCTTCTCAACGTCATCGAAATCGCGCAACCATTCCGCAATATCGCTGGAACTTGCCCCTGGAAACTTCGCCTTCAATCGCTTGTCTCTATCAATACGAACCTTAGGACCAAATTCAGCGAATACTGAATACGCGAAGTCCTTCGGGTTTCGCTTTCGGTTCAGTAGGCGCTGGAAGATGGACATCATTATTTACACAGAACGTTTGATGTGATATCACCGCGTGATCGCGATGGAAATGAGAAGCAAATTGAGATCACTATGGGCGATTGACATCCATGAGTTGTTCTGAGGTCTTCTTGCTAGTCTATGTCGTAGAAGCGGAGCGAACCACCATCGTCAGCGATTTGAATTCTTACTGGTGCAGCCTTCGGCCAGCGTGTCTTTGGTTCTGCATCGATTCGGTCAGCGAATTGGACCATCAACGAACCGGGAACCAAAGCACTTGACATCGTGCCGATCTGAAAATCTGCATCCTTGCTACCCTTCTTCCCATGCGCATCCAGAATATCGTCAAAGAACTTACGGAGGACCTCCGGAACCGTTGCAATCTGTGCCGTGAACTGTTCTTCGGTCACTCGCCGCTTCAGTGTTGAATGGACGCACTCACGGTAAAATCGCTTGTAGTCCTTGGCGGCTAAAATCTTGCGGTAGGATTCAATCGCAGCAATCACCTTCTTCGCGTTGTCCTGGTCAATTGGCCCTGCCTGCAGATACTGATCTCTCGGACGCTTCGCCCCTTGATCTTGCGCCAATGCAAAACCTGCGGGAAAGATGATTGTCAGCGCTATTGCTATGATCTTCATTTTTATCTGGCGAACAGTCTTTAATCGCAGGATCAATACGTTTGATATCAGCGATTCACCACTTGGGCTTAGAATGGCTGGATTCCTTGATTTGACAACGAATTTCGAAGGTCGTCGTGTGGATATCGCTCTCCGCTGGACAGACCCCCAGCAGTGACCGACCGACGCTGACATCACCGAAAATCACGCAAACGCCTTCTCCCACTCCGCCGCCTTGAAGCCGACGAGCCCGATCCCCTCTCCAATCACGAAGGGTCGCTTCACGAGGTTGCCGTTGGTTTGCTGGAGCGCGAAGGCTTCCTCATCCGTCATCGCGGGCAGTCGGTCCTTCAGGCCGAGCTCGCGGTAGTCGCCGCTGGAGGTGTTGAAGACGGCGGACAATTTCCCGCCCTGGGCCGCGACCATCGCCTTCAACTCCGCCGGGCTCGGTGGGGTTTCGCGGATCGGCAGCTCCTGAAAGGCGATCCCCCTCCCCTGCAGCCACTTTTTCGCGTCGCGGCAGGTCGAGCAGTTCTTGTAGAGGTAAACCTTGAGCATGCGGCGAGTGTCACCAGGCCGCCCCACCGAGGCAAGCCGTGATCAGAATTCGAACGAGGTGCCGACGTAGTAGTTGCGGCCGTTGCCGGGGTCGATCCCGTCGCCACGGACGCGGGAGTAGTAGCTTTCGTTGAAGAGGTTGTTGATGCCGGCGATGAGGCGGACGTTCTTGTGGATCTTGTATTCGCCGGTGAGATCGCAGGTGAAATAGCCGGGCACGGCGAAGGCGGCGGTGTTGGCATCATCGGCGAAGTGGTCATCCAACAGTGTGCCGGTGAGTGAGACCTTGCCCTTGTCGCCATGAGTGAAGGTGAAGCCGCTGCGGAGGATGAAGTCCGGCGCATACTGCGGAGTCTTTCCAAGCTGCGGGCCACGGGTGAACTCGGCGTCGAGGAAGGTGGCGTTCAGGAACCAGTCGAGCGAATCGGTGGCCTTTTTCCCACGGGCAATCGCGAGGAGGTCGAGACTGAGAGAGAGGTCGATGCCCTTGTGCTCGGCGTCGCCCACGTTCTGAAGCGAGGTGCCGCCGGGGATCGCGACGGTTCCGATCTGATCCTCGAATTGAAGCAGGAAAACACTGGCATCAAAGGTGGCCCATTCGGTGGGCCGACCGCGCACACCGATCTCGTATTCGAGCGATTTGCCTTCTTCCAAATCTCCGTTCACGAACGTCGTCGGACCAGTCGGCACAGACTCGCTGAAGATGCGCGGACGATAACTCTGGGAGATATTGCCATAGATCGTTGAAGAGGCGGGCAGCTCGAACTCGGTGCCGAGCCCACCCAGGACCACGGTGCTGTGATCGTCGATGGATTCAAGCGGGTTGAGCCCGGTGACGACTCCGGCATTGTTGACGTTGCGGTTCACCGTTTCGCGGATGTCCTGCCAGGCGTTCTCGACGCGGAGGCCGGGGGTAATGGAGAATTTCCCGAACTTGAAACGGTTTTCCGCAAACAGCGGGGCGTAGAGGACCTCGCGCTCGGAGGCATTGGTCAGCACGCCCACCTCGGCCGCTGGAGTCAGGCCGCGATAGTCACGACGTGGCGAGTTCGAATGATAGACCTGCACGCCGGCCGAAAAGGTGTGCGGAGTCTCACCACCGAAGCCCCAGTTGCGACGATAGCGGGCGTCGGCCCCGAGGGTGCGGAAAACCTGCGACTCGATGCTGTTCGTACCTGCATTTCCGCCTGTGGGCAGGGTGCCGAAGCCACCACCGCGCTGACGCTTGCTGAAGCGCTGATACTCGGACCACCAGACATTCGCCACGAAGAAGGAATCCGCGTCCGGCTCCATTTCATAAGTCAGCGAGACCGAGTCGCGCGAGATGGTCATTTCATCGTAGAGCCGGGTGGCCGCGAGGCTGCCCAGCGCGAAGTCCGCCACACTCAAGCCTCCGGGCTCGCCGTGGGTTTCCTCGTAGGTGTCCGCGTTGAAGATAAGTCGTCCGCCGTTGGCCAGGGTGTAGAGCAGTTTGATCGCGCCGTTGTTGAGATCGTAGTCGCTGTTGGAGCTGCGGAAACCATCCGCCTGGCGATGATTGAAGTAGGCGTAGTAACCAAGCTGGCCGACTGTGCCGTCCGCCGAGGTGAAGGTCGAATAGAGATCATCACTGCCCACCACGTGCTGCGTCCGCAGCGAGAACTCCTTGTCGGTGCGGGGACGGTGCGTGATGAAGTTCAGCGCACCACCCGGCTGGGGGCCGTATTGGAGCGACGCCCCACCATGGAGAAACTCGATCCGGTCCACCGTGTCGAGCGGCGGCGTGTAGTAGGCCTCCGGATAGCCGAACTGATCCGCGTGGATCGGAATGCCATCGCGAAGCATCTGGGTGAACTGCGCCCGGTGGGGATTCAGCCCGCGATAGCCGATGCTGACCAGTGGTGTGGATTCCTCCGCCAGCAACAAGCCCGGCGTCTGAGAAAGCGCCTGACGGTAGTTGTTGCCGACGATCCTCGGCAGCTTGTCGAGGTCCAGCACGGTGGTCTTTTTCCCGGAGAAAATCGAGGCCCCAGCGATCTCCGGCAGCCACAGGTCCTGCACCGTTTCGTCCGCCTCCGACTCGGCGGTGACCACCAGATCCTCGAGCGAATTCATCGCGTCCTGCGCCAACACAGACGGTGAGACCGTCAAACTCAGAAGGATCAGGGCGGCACGGGAGGACAAGGTCGTCATGGCTTGAAATACTGTTGATATTGAGACGCCGTCTCAATTGATACAGCAGGAAAGTTCGGGATGGCCGAGTCGTCAACCCTGAAAATCTCCTTTCACCGACCCAGAACCGCACTTTCCGCGATCCGCCATCGACCTTTCCCCGATCCTCCTCCATATCCGCGCCCTCGCATGTCCGCCCTCCTCTCCGCCAACGAACTCCGCCTGTCCTACGGCTACCAGACGCTGCTCGATGGCGTGACCCTCGCCGTTTCCGCCGGAGAAAAGGTCGGCCTCGTGGGGCGCAACGGCTGCGGAAAAACCTCGCTGCTGAAAATCCTCACCGGCCAGCAAGCCGCCGACTCCGGGGAAATCTCACTCCGCCGCAGCCTGCGCGTGGGCTACCTGCCGCAGGAGTTCGAACTCGATCTCTCGCTCAGCGTCTTCGACAACATCGCTGCCGGGGCCGCCGATCTCGTGGAAGCGATCCGCCGCTACGAACACGGCGAGGGCTCCGATGCCGAACTTTCCGACCTGCTCCACCTCATCGACCACGCCGACGGCTGGAACCTGGAATCGCGCATCAAGTCGATCTCCACCGCCCTCGGCACGCCGCCCCTGGAGGCCCCCACGGAAAAGCTCTCCGGTGGGGAAAAGCGCCGCGTCGCGCTGTGTCGGGCCCTCGTTTCGCAG
>JAIXVN010000253.1 GCA_027483005.1 Verrucomicrobiaceae bacterium | reverse complement strand
GAAATGCCTTGCGGGCCCCGGTGATGCGGGCCTCCGCATACTCGTTCAGATGCGGCGCATAGCTCCGCCAGTTCGGGTAGGGCGGTGCGGTCTGCCAGCGCTTGGACATTGCCCTCAATGCAAAGAGGGAGGCCGTTTCGCAGAGGGATTCCTCAAACCATTGGTTCGACTTCGGTCCCTTGATCCAGGCCTTTTTCCAGTCATTGCTGTGACCAGCCATGGCGTGGCAGAACTCATGGGAGAACTGGAGGGCGAACTGGGACCAATAGGATCCGCCGACATTCAATCCAATGACGATCCGTCCTTTCTTGTCGTGCTCGTAGGCGGTGATCGGATGCTCCATCGAGCGATGGATGAAAAAGCCTGGCGTTTCCCAGCGGGTGTTCGGGCAGTGGTCCCAAAGCGTCGAGGCGGCGGAATCCAGCACCGCCCGGATGTCATCGACCGAAGCCCCGCCGAAGTCTCCGTCGATTTCAAAAGAGAGCTCGCGTCCAGCTCCGGCAGCCTGTGAGCGGGCCGGGCCAAGAAGCATGGCACTGAACAGCGCTAGTATTCGGCGTCGCTTCATTCTTGATGCCATGTATCACAATGGTCGGTCTCGACGAGGAAAAAGGGGTTGCCTCCAATGGCACCGTGGCGGGCCAAGGATCATCAGCGTGTTGAATCAATCTGTTGGGCCATGAGAAATCATCACGATCGACCAGCCCGATTTACTCCGACCACTTAAGAACCGCTCAGAGCGCTTCCTCGATCCGTCTCCGACCCTTGAAATGATGAAGATGGGTGAATCCGAGTTGTTTCAGGAGTGCGGTCACGTCCGGGAACTTCTGGGCCACGTGATCGGGGTGATGGGAGTCGCTGCCGAGGGTGAGTTTCACCCCGAGTTCGGCCGCCCAGCCGAGGATGGTCGGGGCGGGATGCAGTTCGAAAAGCTGCTTGATGAGTCCACTCGTGTTGACCTCCAGACAGGTGTCGCTTTCCACGGCGGCTTCCAGCATCCCGCGGATCGGGCCCTCCATGGCCTCTGGCGCGAAGGGGGGAATGGTGCCGTAGATCCGGATCAGATCGGGATGGGCGATGGAGTCATAGCGCTTCGAACGAAGGGCCTTCGCGGCCAGATCGAAGTAGGCGGTGGCGATCTCCTCCGGTCCTCCCTGTCCCAGCAGCCAGGCCCGGAATCCCGGAAGCTGGTGGTGCAGTGAGCCGAGCACGAAGTCGAAGGGCTCTGTTTCCAGAAGGTCCCAATGTTCATGAAGCTCCCGTTCATCCGGGTGATACTCGCCCTCGATCCCGTAGCGGACCTCCACGCCGAGCTCGCTTCCCAGTTGTGCGGCCTCGGCGATCAGATCGCGATACTCGGGCAGTTCCTCGATCGTCATCCGGATGCCTGGTCCACGAAAGACCGCCTCGTTCCGCATCGGCGCATGGCAGGTGAAGGTGACCATTCCAAGGCCCCGTCCGGCGGCTGCCCGCACGTAGTCGGTGGGATGCCCCACGGCATGGCCGCAGAGGTAGGTGTGCATGTGGCAGTCGATCAGCATGGGGCGAACCCTTGACCAAATCGGCTTCGGGTCAACTGCAACCGACCCTGCTGGAACGATCGACAACTTGACACCATTGCACCACTGCACCATGGTGCAGCCATGCGATTGACGATCAATCTCGACGACGACCTTTACGCAATGGCCCGCAGCCATGCGATTGCGACGAAGACGTCGATCAGCAAGGCGGTCGGGGATCTGCTGCGCCGGAGGACGGCGGCGGCAACTCCTCCCACCTCCGACATTCACCCACTCTCCGGATTTCCCGTTTCCCAAGGAACTGGCCGAAAGCTCACGGAGAAGGAAATCCAGCGCATGATGGACGACGACGACGTCCGCGTCATGGAGATCATGGGGCTTTCGCCTCAGGAAATCGAGGAGGCCCTTGACCGATGACTTGGTTGCTCGACGGAAACATTCTGGTCGCGGCAATGATTCCCGAACATCCCCATCATGACCGGGTGCATCGCTGGCTCGCCAGTGTCAGGGAGCATTGGTTGGCGACCTGCCCGGTGACGGAAGGCACGCTTCTCCGGCTACACATGTATTACGCCCAGGAAAAATCCCTTTCCGCCGCATGGGCCGCACTCGCCTCCATTCACGCTCACCCGAAGCATGTCTTCTGGCCGGACAATTTCTCCTACACGGAAGTCTCGCCCACCCGCCTGACCGGGCATCGCCAGATCACGGACGCCTGGCTGGCCGAGCTTGCACGGCGAAAGGGCGGAAAGCTCGCGACGCTCGACGAGGCGCTTTTCGTGCTTTGGCCGGACGTGACGATGCTGGTTCCAGTTTAACTCTCAGGAAACTTCCGAGTCCTCCTGGCAGCATGAAGCCGCGGACCAGCAGGCGGGGCGATGAATGGCGCAACGTCCGCACTCCGCAGGTCCAGGGCTGGACGGTGCATGTCGGAAGTCCCCTGGGAGCTTCCTTGTGGCTGTGGCACTGAGGACGTGAAGGAGGCTTTCGAGGCGGCGAAGACGTCCGTGAGATAGGAGAAGGTCCGTTACGGGGAAGGTG
>JAIXVN010000321.1 GCA_027483005.1 Verrucomicrobiaceae bacterium | reverse complement strand
CTGGCTGGAGCAGGACGCCAGTCCCGAGACAAACGGCACCAGGAGGGCGAGGGTCAGAAGTCGATTCATCGCGCAGCTTCTAAAAACATTGGTAAACTTGTTCAAATTGTTTTTGGCCTGATCAACGCAGGGTCACTACACTAGGGAGAGGTCGTCGCGCAGAAGAGATTTGACCACGGATGATCGCGGATGATCACGGATCAGAAACCAAAATGGGAGGGCCTTGGGTCATTTGCCCCGGACTCAAGTCAGACATGGATGATTTTCAGCCTGTTCCTTCAATCTTCATCCGTGAAATCCGTGGTTAACATTCCCCACTCTCCCTAACATGGGGATCCTGCTGTTCAATGGGCGCCCTTGATGGCCTTCCACCAGGGTGTCTTCCCTTGATCGATGGCCGGCAGCTCGATCGTCCGCTTCTCCGGCCCGAGGACCAATTCGCACATGCCGATCTGGCCCAGCGGATCCGCGACGAGTTCGAGCGCCCAGGTCAGTTGGATCCATTTCCCGGAAAGGCTGTAGGGTGAGCCTGGCAGCGTGAAGGAAAAGCGCTCCCCGCCCTGAAGCGAGGCGGGCAGGGACCTCACTTCGACAACCCCGGCCTCGGAGGTGCCCCGGCCGTGGGTGAACCAGAACAAACGGAGTTCGAGCGATTTGGGGGCCTTTTCCAGGGTCCAGGCGATGCTTCCCCGGATCTCGTCATAGGGCCGGAACGCAGCGGACGCGTCTTCGAGGTCGATGGTGCCTTGGGGGGTCATTGGGTGCGGGTGAAAGGGAAACCACGAAAGGCACGAAAGGTCACGAAATGAGAGGATCGATCACGGATGAGGAGTTTCGATTCAAGAGTCCGCCTGGTCTGTTGGATCCGTGATCCCGAGAGTCATCCTTGATTTCACCTCTTCTCTGTTTCCATTTCGTGCCTTCTCGTGAATTTCGTGGTTTGAATTCCGTTGCTTGGATTCACGGGGGCCAACTCGTCGCGATGCAATGGGCATGCGCCGCTGAGCTTCGGGAAACCGAGGGAAACGATGTCTCATGCGGGGGTTCCAGACGATCTTGTCGGCCCCCCGGAGGAGGGAAAGGCATTCTCCGGGCAAATCGAAATCCAGAGCGTTCACGCTGGAGCATTTCATGCTCGTTTGAAGACTATCGCGAGAAGAATGAATCTGGAACCTTCCGAGAATCCCTATCAGACACCCGTCGCCACCGCTGTGGTTGATCCGGACGAACATCCACCGCTGAAGGATCCGAGGGTCTTGGGCTGGTTGGCCGTGATCAGCATCTCGCTGGTTTCCGTGGCTGGAATGGCCCGCGGGCTGATCGCCAGTCTTGCCACCAGGGGGTGGGCGGTTTCGATTGCCGTCTTCACCTTGTCGGCGGTGGTGTTTTATCTGCTTTGGATTTACCGCTGCGCGACGAACGCCCGGCTTTTGAACCGTCGCTCGGACATCAAGCCCGGGTGGGTGGTAGGGTCCCACTTCGTTCCTTTCGCCAACTGGGTGGTTCCGTGCCTGAGCTTGAAGGCGATTGCCGATGAAACGTTCCGGCATCGTCCGATGCCTGGCATCCAGTTGGTCATCGTTGTCTGGTGGGTGGCTTTCCTGACCCGAAGCCTCATTCTCACGACGACGACAGTTGAATCAGGCCTGCTGATCTGGATGGGCAGCACCTTGGTTTCGTGGCTGACGATCACTTCCATCATCGCAATGATCAGCCATCGACAGGCCTATTTCCGCTGGTCGGACGTTCCCGTTGCAAACCTGCCGCAGATGCTGCCGTTGCGGACTGCCAGCCCGGTTCATGCGCCACTCAAGCCCACGGGTTCGCAGATCCCTCCTCCCCGGAAGGTCCTGCTGCCGGTGAAGCCGGGCGAACCAACTCAGGGGGCGGAGGATCGCGTCTGACTCAGCCTGGAAATCCCCGACCAGCGCCCTGGCCTCCCGCCGTGATCGACCTCGATGCCAATGCCACGAAGCCCCTTCTGCCGGTGTTGACTAGGCATCCCCGAAATCCGGCCACTCCTCGGTCTGGCTGCCTTCGTTTTTCATGAAGTCGGCGATGACTTCCTCCTTCGTCATCACTTGTCTCCTGTTCTGAGCGAAGGATTCAAAGACCCATTTTTCATAGGCAGCAAGCGTCACCTGCGGAGGGGGCGGGTGGCCGGAGAAATCGGGAAGCTCGAAGTCGATGTCGCTCATGGCAGGTCGCGAAGTTGCCGATAGGCATTGGGGCCGGCGTAGCGCTCGCACAAGATGCGCAACTCGGATTCAGCAATGTTGCTCGGACTGTAGCGCAGAAGCATACGGAGATCGAGCAAGTCCTTGTGGTCCCGAGCTGCACCGTCCTTGAGGGCGTGGAGCTTCATTGCGAGCAAAGCCTTGAAGCTGATCACGGGAATCTCGCCTCGTAGCCCAGTGGTTTGACCCGGCTCCATCATTTTCTCGATGGTGGCGTCGTCGACCCAAATGAGGTCGATGTAGGGAAACCCAGGCTGATCACGACGAACGAAGCGGGATGCCATTCCGGTGGTGGTCTTCTCGAAGCCGAGCTGGTTCATCAGTGCGATCGCCTCGATTTCCCTGCTTCGTGGGCAAACCCAGTCGATGTCGAGAGTGACGCGCGAATACCCATGATGACAAACGGCCCAGCCCCCTGCGAGGAGCAGCGGGATGCCTTCACGCTCGAAACGTTGATAAAGGGAATGGGCGAATTCCGGGAGCATCAGGAATGGCAGGTAAACCAGACAACCGTCGTGGGCATTGCTAACCGAAGGCGGAGGAGAATTCCATTCCCATTTCCCAAGGCTGGAAATCCCCGACCAGCGACCTAGACTCCCGCCATGATCTACCTCGATGCCAATGCCACGACGCCCCTCCTGCCCGAGGTGCTGGACTCCATGCTGCCTTGGCTGCGCGAGGGCTTTCACAATCCGAACGCCTCGTATCGCGGAGCCAAAGCGGCTCGTCAGGCGATCGACACCGCCCGCGAACAGGTCGCCGCCCTCATCGGTGCGCAGCCCGACGAGATCGTCTTCACCAGCGGCGGCACCGAGAGCACGAATGCGGCGCTGAAATGGCTGGCCCGGCTGGTCGGACGCAAGACCGGCAAGGCGATCACCACCGCCATCGAGCACAGCGCGGTGCTGAAGCCCTGCGAGACCTTTTCCGACGTCGGCTACCCGCTTGCCCGCTGCGGGGTGAACGCGCTCGGGCGGCTCGATCTCGATGACTTCCGCGCAGCCTGTGAGGCCGCGAAGGACGGAGGCGGCTTTGCCTCGGTGATGTGGGCGAACAACGAGACCGGCGTGATCCAGCCGATCGCCGAGGCCTGCACGATCGCCAAGGAAAACGGCCTGGCCTTCCACAGTGACGCCATCCAGGCGGTCGGGAAAATCCCGGTCAACGTCCGCGAGGTGCCGGTCGATTTCCTCTCGCTCTCCGCGCACAAGTTTCACGGGCCGAAAGGCGTCGGCGCGCTCTACATCCGCAGCGGCTGCCGTTTCGAGCCCCTGCTGCGGGGCGGTGGACAGGAAAAGGATCGTCGCAGTGGGACGGAAAACACGGCGGCCATCGTCGGGCTTGGCAAGGCGGCGGAGCTGGCAGCGGGACGAAACATGGAAGCTGTTAGAGAGCTGCGCGACGCGTTCGAGTCGATCGTGCTGCGGGAAGTTTCCGGCTCGGAAGCGAATGGCGATCCCGCACATCGCCTGCCGAACACCAGCCTTCTGTCCTTCGAACAATGCGAGGCGGCGGGCCTGTTGATCCTGCTCGATGATCTCGGCGTGGCGTGCTCGTCGGGCTCCGCCTGCATGACGGGAAAGCAGCAACCTTCCCACGTGCAGAAGGCGATGGGCTTTTCCGACACGAAGGCGAAGAGCAGCCTGCGCTTCGGGCTCTCCGTCCTCAACACCCGAGCCGAAATGGAAACGGCGGCGGCGGCCTTGAAGAAGTCGGTGGAAAAACTCCGCCGAGTGCAGGGTTTCGGGGTGGGTCCGGTGACGGTTTACACGCCTTGAATCAGGGCCCCAGGACCTTCTTCAGCGAGCGCTGCAGGTCCGGATTGGCGGTCGTGCTGTATTGATCGGTGAGGGACTTCTTCATTCCGGCAGCGTTCTGGCTTTTGCCTATGATCGCGATCAGCGCCTGTTCGGCAGCAGTGCGGGTCTGGTCATTCTTGGCGATCTTCAGGATGTTGAGGAAATCTGAAAACTGCTCATCTCCGGCATAAGGAGTCGCCGCCAGGATGGCGGAGTAGAGGCAGGCCTCGTCCTTGCTCTCGCGGATGAAGTTCATCAGGGAGGGAAGCGCTTCCGGGTTCTTGCGGGGCACGATCACCTCGCGGAACAGCTCCTCACGGCGTTCGCCGGGGGTTTGGGGGTCGAGGGCCAGTTCCAGAACCCTGGCGTCAATGTTCTCACCGTCGGTTGATTTGCCGAGAGCGAGGGATTTCGTCACCTTCTGCCGCTCGCCAAGATTGGACTCGGTGATCATCGAGCGGATCAGGCGATCCAGGTCGGTCTTTTTCAGCGCCACCTCGGTCGTCTTCGGATCGACGGCACTTGTCAGCAGTGCCTTGAACTCGTCCTCGCGTTTCCGTACCTCGATCTTCTGATAGACGAAATAAAGACAGACGGCGAGCAGGGCCAGGATGGTGGCGAGCAGGCTGAAAATCATCGGCTTTTTGGAGGGTCTCGCCGGGACTGGGACCTGTGTGGGTGCGGGCCGAGTTGCCGAGGCCTGCTTGGCCGCGCTTGCCTGTCGGGTGGCGGTCGCCTGGGCGCGGGGCGCGGGAGCAGGGGCGGCGGCGGGACCTGGCGCAGGCGGGGCGGGCGGACGACGCGGCGGAGTCAGGGCGGAGCCCCCGGCACTCAGCGGACCGGTGGGAACCATGACAGCCACGGGAATCGCTTCGGCCACGGGAATCGCCACGGGAATCGGTCCAGTCGCGGAGTCCGGCGAAGCCGCTGCGGCCACCGGATGGACGCTGGTGGTGTGGATGCTCGGCAGGGACCCTTCCGGCGGAAGGAGCGGCTGCGGCATCGTTTGCGTGGAGGGCGGGGCGACCATTGGAGCCGCTGTCGTGACGGCGGCGGGACTGGTGGGAGTCGGCCCTGGAGCGCCTCCAGGAATGATCAG
>JAIXVN010000127.1 GCA_027483005.1 Verrucomicrobiaceae bacterium | reverse complement strand
GGGCCGTTTCAGCTTCAACACCGCCGGCGGTCGCTGCGAACGCTGCGAGGGCGCGGGGCGGCTCAAGATCGAGATGCATTTCCTGCCCGATGGCTGGGTGCCTTGTCCGTCATGCAGCGGCCGACGCTTCAATCGCGAAACGCTCGAAGTCACCTTCAAGGGCAAGTCGATCGCCGATTCCCTCGACATGCCGATCGCCGAGGCGGCTGGTTTTTTCAAAGCGATTCCGAAGCTCCGGCCGCTGCTCGACACCCTCGTCGAACTCGGCCTCGGCTACGTCCGGCTCGGCCAGGCCGCGAACACCCTGTCCGGAGGCGAAGCCCAGCGGCTCAAGCTCGCGGTCGAGTTGGCGAAGCCCCAGGCGCCGCACACGCTCTACCTCTTCGATGAGCCGACCACCGGCCTGCATTTCGGCGACGTGGACAAGCTTCTCTCCGCCTTTTTCCGACTCCGTGAGGCTGGGCACAGCGTGCTGGTCGTGGAGCACCACCTCGACGTCATCGCGGCCTCCGACTGGGTCATCGACCTCGGTCCCGGCGGTGGAGTGAACGGCGGGACTTTGGTGGGAGAGGGGAGCCCCCGGAAGCTCGCGAGAAATCCTGGCTCGCCGACTGGTAGGGCCCTGGCTTCGCATTTTCTGCGCCTCTCGAAAGACAAACCCTGAGCCCGGCATCGCTCAATGGATGAAGTTTCTACAACGGTGAACACCGCGACCGATCTCTCACCCTCCGCATCCGCCTGGCGTTCGTGGCTGGAAGCAAATGGCCCGCGCCTGCTGCTTTTCGCCCGTCAGCAGACCCGTTCCCATGAGGATGCGCAGGACATATTCCAGGATGCCCTCGTGAAGCTGGCAGAAAAGCTCCGCGAAGGCGAATTCGTCGGCGGCCAGGAGGCCTGGATGCCCTACCTCTACACCGCGATCCGACGCCTCGCCATCGACCTCAGCCGCCGCGACGACCGTCGCCGCCGGCGCGAGGACACCGTCGGGATCGAGTCCGATCTCGATCAGCGGGAAACCTTCCATCCGTGGTTTGAAAGCGAAGCCTCGGACGACGAAACCCGCACCCAACTCGAAGCCAGCCTCAAGGAACTGCCGCCCAAGTTCGCCGAGGTCATCATCATGAAAATCTGGGGCGAACGGACCTTTGCCGAGATCGGTGAGGCCCTCGGAATTTCCCAAAACACTGCCGCCTCCCGGTATCGCTACGGACTTGAAGCCCTCCAGCGCAAGCTCGGGGGAGCCCGCCGCAAGGGCGACCTTTCCATCTGAAAATTTTCCACATGAACGACGAACTCCAGGACCTTGAATCCAGCCTCTCCGCCCTCCGGCCGCTGCGCACGGATGACGCGTTGCTCGAACGGTTGGAATCCGCCGCCGACGGCACGCTCACCGAGCTGACCGTTTCGGAACTCCGCTTTGAATCGATGCTCTCCGGGCATCGTCCCGCCGCCCTGCCTGCGGACTTTTTCGCCTCGTTGGAAAAGGTGGTCGCCTCGACGCCTTTCCCCGTGGGTGAGAAGATCGTCATGTTCACCAAGGGCAACGTGGCTCCGAAAAACGTCCGCCGTTTCCGCCCCTATGCCGCTGCCGCAGCCGTGGCCTTGATGGGCGCGGTGACCGCGCTGATGATGCCGCTCGGCACGTCTCCTGGAACGAAAGGCAGTGGAGAAGTCGCCTCCAATCCGGTTCCCAAGAACCTTTCCGGAGGATTCGTTCCCGCCGGCTACGGCAACAATCTCCAGACCGCCAGCGATGAGGGAGTGATCTGGAAGGACAACCGTCCGCACCGCATGGTCCGGGTGGTTTACAACGAGCGCGCCAGCTTCATCAACGCCGAGGGCAAGCGGGTCGAAGTCGAACAACCCCATGTCGAATACATCCTCGTTCCCGAAAAGATCGATTGATTCCAGGTTCAAACAAAAACCGCGTTCTACGACGCTTCTAGTATGTCAACGATGAAACACGCGATCCACCCATTCAAACTCGCCGGACTGCTTTCGGCGTTCGCGCTCCGGGCCTCGGCCATTGAAGCGCCCCCGGAAGAGCCGCAGGCCGCGCCCGCCGCTCCTGAAGAGCAGCCCGCCGGCAAGGTCGAGCAGATGCCGCTCCAACAGGACAAGGCTGCCGTTTCCGCCTATCTTGGACTCGGTTCCTCCCAGGTGCCTGAGGTCCTCGCGGTTCACCTCGGACTCAAGGGAGGCGAGGGCGTTCTCGTCCGGGTTCTTGATCCGGAAGGCCCTGCCACCAAGGCCGGGTTCACGGTCAACGACGTCATCACCAAGATCGACGAAACCGCTGTCGGAAGTCATGCCGATCTCACCAAGCAAGTCTCCGGAAAGAAGCCGGGCGACCAGATCTCCATCGACTACATCCACGAGGGCAAACCAGGCAACCGCAAGGTGATCCTCGGAGAACGTGCGGATCGCGCCGTGGCCATGGGTGGCGGGGACAAGGCGCTCGACAACCTTCTTGAGGCCATGCCCGAGGATCAGGCAAAGCGCATCCGTGAGACCATCGAGCGCTCCTTGAAGGGCGCCGACGGGCTCCAGGGAATGCTCCAGCAGCAGGGCCAGGCCGCCGCTCCGGAAATGGACAAGGCCATCCAGGAAATGCAGAAGCGCGTCGAGAAGATGCTCGGTGGCGCCGGGGCGGGTGCGGTCCTTCCGAAGCAGATGAACTTCATGAGTGAGAGCACCATCCGGCTGCTCGATGACAAGGGCTCGGTGGAATTGAAGAGCAAGGACGGCGGCAAGGAAGTCCACGTGCTCGACAAGGAAGGCAAGGAAACCTGGTCGGGTCC
>JAIXVN010000035.1 GCA_027483005.1 Verrucomicrobiaceae bacterium | reverse complement strand
CTTTCCTTTCCCGCTCCCCTCGAGACCCATTTCGATGCCGCCAAGCGGCCTGCCATCTTCCAGCTCGTCCAGCTCAAGGATCGGTTCCATCGCTTTGTCCTGGCGATCTGCGGCGAGGACCGATCCCATATCATTGAGATGACATTGGGTTCTGTCAGCCAGGAGATCGTCGCGACCCGACCTGCCTCCAGTCCGGAGCGCGGCCAGCAGTTGAGCCAGGAACACCATCACCGCCAGGGGACCGAAACGCAGCGGAGTTTCATCGACGAGCAGGTCGAGATCATCCGGAACCTCATGGCGCGAAGGGGTCTCAATCACCTCATTCTGGCAGGCCATCCCCGTCAGATCAGCGCCCTGCGGGACCATCTGCCGCCGCATCTTCAGGCGCGGATTGTCGCGTCGATCTTCCAGGTCCCGAATCAACTGGACCACTCGCCCCTGATTGAAAGTGCCATTCAGGCCTTCATCCAATATGAGCAGCAGGAGAGCCGGAACACCGTGGTCCGCCTGCATGACCAGATCGGGCGCCGAGGTCTCGCCGTGGTGGGAATCCATCCCTGCCGCCGGGCCTTGGAGGGCGGGCTCGCCTCGGAGTTGGTCATTTCGGAGGAACTGCACACGGCGGATCGTGAGGAACTGGTGAGGCTCGCCACCTCGCAGGACCTGCCCATCGAGGTCTGCGAGGGCGACGAGCTTCTTGAGCAGCACGGTGGAGTTGGATGCCTGCTGCGTGGTCTGCCCGAGCCTGGGGCTGCTGTCCCGTCCTCGCTTCCGGAGGGTGGACGATCGTGAAACATGGACCTGGCCCCGGAACGCCGAGCGTGAAGGGCAGGATCAAGCAGGAAAGCTCCAAAACAAATGCTCTGACAAACTACAGGGGAAGTCGATGAGGATGAGCTATTTGCAGATCACCTCGCTGGCATTGAGCCGGGACACTGGTTCATCAAGGGAGGAATCGCAGCGGGTGTGCAATCCTCCCTCAACGGTTTTGCGGTGGGAGGAGATGACCTTGCGCCTTGTGAAAGCAATGGGTCAGCGCTCCGCGATCGGGGCTTTCCAGATCAGCCTCACGGCATCGACGCGGACGCGGGCGTTGCGGATGACTTCGGCGAGCTGATCCTTTCGTGATTCCAGAGCGGTGATTTCCGTCGGGCTGACGTGGTCATTGAGTTCGGCGAGTTCCCGGAGGCGCGAGATTTCATCGGACAGCTCGGCCTGCATGGCGGTGAGGGCGGCCTCGATGACGCCAGTGCTCTGCTCGGTGCCGATCTCGCGAACGCGATCGAGCATGGCGGGAAGGACGGTGCGCTTGACCTTTTCGTTTTTCAGCAAGGAAGCCGTATCGCCGCGACGGAGCTTGGCGGAGGCGATGCCGCGGTCGTCGCTGTGATCCTTGCCGGCGTGATCGACGATGACTCGGATCGGGGTCTGCGGAAGGAAGCGCTCGGCGTGAAGCTGTGCGGGCGCGACGCATTCGACGATGATCCAGGCTTCCAGCAGCATGCGCTTTTCCCCGCTGGAATCCCAGAGTCCGAAGGCGGCATTGCCGGATTCCGCGCCTAAGAGAAGATCGAGTGCGGCGCGGACCATCGGGTGGTCCCAGGTGAGGAAGGCCTCCTGCTCGCGTTCGAGCGCGCGCTGGCGGTCGAGCGTGACGGTGATGCCTTCATTGGGAAGCGAGGGAAAGGCGTCGGACTTGAGGTTGCCGGGCAGAAGGAAATAGCGGCGCGAGCCGAGTTCCTCGATGTGGAGGCCGGAGTGATCGAAGAGCCGGATGACAAAGTCCTCGAAGTCGGCGTCCTCATCCCAAGTGCGGATCTGCGCGACGAGTTCGGCGGCTTTTTCCGGGCGATTCGAGCTGCGTTCGAGCAATCGATCCTGACCACGGGCCAGTCGCTCTGCGATGCGTGCGCGGCAGGCCTGGGTCTCGGCGAGCAGCTTGGTGACGGCGGCCTTGCCTGGCTTGGCGAGGGCTTTCGCAAGCAGGGGCTGGACCACGCGCTGGATCTCGGCGGCACCGGCTGGGCTTTTCCGGAAAGCGTCGAGTCCTTCCTCCAACCAGGTCACGCGGACCTCGTCGGCGCTGCCTGTTAGATAAGGGACATGAATTTCAATCGTGCCTTTCTGACCGATGCGGTCGAGTCGGCCGATGCGCTGTTCGAGCAGATCGACGTCCTCCGGAAGATCGAAAAGCACGAGGTGTCGGGCGAACTGGAAATTCCGTCCTTCGCTGCCGATTTCCGAGCTGATCAGGACGCGTGCGCCGTCGGGCTCGGCGAAGAAGGCGGCGTTGCGATCGCGCTGGATCAGGCTGAGATCCTCGTGGAAAAGCGCGCCGACGAGGCCGGTCTTGTCGCGCAGGGTTTCGAGCAGCGACTCGGCCATCTCCCGGCTGCGGGTGATGACGAGAACCTTCTCCTCGCCGAGTTTTTCCAGCAGCGATCCAAGCCACTCGACCTTGGCGGTGAAGTCGTCCTTGCCCTTGAGCTTCGCGAACTTCGGCTCGCGGCCTGGAAAGCCTCCGAGGCGGGCACGGGTGTTGCGGAACATCACGCGGCCGATGCCAACGCTGTCGAGCAGGTCGGCGATCAGGCGTTCACCGGCTTCCGGTTTTCCGGCGGCGAGGTCGGCGGTGGACTTGAGAAGTCTCCTGCGTCCCGAAACCAGGCGCATCAGCCGATCGTTCGTAGGATTTCCGGCGGAAAGGCCATCGATCACTTCGGCGACTTCCTGGTAGTGGCGCGTTTCCTCCTCATAGCGCGGGAGATCGGTGTAGCGCTCGGGGTCGAGGAGCTGGAGCCGGGCGAAATGACCTTCCGGGCCGAGCTGCTGGGGCGTCGCGGTGAGCAGGAGCAGGCCCTCGGTTTCCGCTGCCAGTGAGGCGACGGCGCTGTAGGCGGCACCGGGATTTCCGGGCGACCATTCGAGGTGGTGGGCCTCATCGACGATCAGGATGTCCCAGCCGGCCTCACGGGCTTGGGCGGCGCGATTGGGATTTTCGGCGAGGAATTCCACGGGCGCGAGCACCCACTGGCTGTCGAGAAAGGGATTGCCGTCGGGATCGCCGGTCTCGATCGCCTCGCAGCGGCTCTCGTCGAAGAGCTCGAAGCAAAGCTGGAAGCGCCGTAGCAGCTCGACGAACCATTGGTGGATCAAGGGCTCCGGAACCAGCACCAGGGCACGCTGGACCCGGCCGGTCAGCATCAGGCGGTGGAGGATGAGGCAGGCCTCGATGGTTTTTCCGAGTCCCACTTCATCGGCCAGCAGCACGCGCGGTAGGGGGCGGTTCGACACCTCGTCGGCGATGAAAAGCTGGTGCGGAATCAGATCGACCCGGGCACCGACGAGTCCACGGATCGGCGAGCGTCGCATCTCAGCCCGACGGCGAAGGGCTTCGCCGCGAAGATCGAAGTCGGACGGGTCGTCGATTTTCCCGCCAAACAGCCGCTCCTCGGGCTTGCTGAAGGAGATCGAGTCGGCCAGATCGGCCTCGGTCACGTCTCCGGCGGAGGTTTCATAGACGCGGAGTCCTTCGGTTTCCCGGACCTGATCGACCGTCAGCTCGGTGCCCTCGTGGGTCTTGATGCGGTCGCCCGGGCGGAACTTCACCCGCCGCAGCGGTGCGGATTCCAGCGCGTAGCAGCGTGTTTCGGCCGCAGCCGGAAATGCGATTTCGACCTTTCCGTCGCCGCCATTGAGGATGATCCCCAGGCCCAGCTCCGGCTCACTGTCACTCACCCAGCGCTGTCCGCGCACCCATGCGTTTGTTGCCATTCGAAAAAGGGCGCGCACCCTATCGGTCGCAGCGTGGGGCGCAAGCGAAGGTTGCAAAATGATTCGCCGGGTCTCGGGAGCCTCCGACTTTTCGACGGAAAACCTACAGGATTTGCCTTGACGGGAGGAAATCGCGGTTCAGAGTCTGCGCCCCGCAACTCGAACCCCTTTCCGACCATGTCACGCATTTGCAGTATCAGAGGAACCCGCGTCCGCTCCGGTGGCAAGATCCATCGCTCCGGTCTCGCCAAGAAAAAGGGCGGTATCGGTCGTCACGTCACCAAGGTCGTGAAGCGCACCTTCTCGCCGAACCTGCAGACCAAGCGCATCTGGGTTCCTGAGCTCAGCCGCTTCGTGAAGGTCAAGCTTAGCTGCCGCGCCCTGAAGACCATCAACAAGAATGGTGCCTTCGTGACGCTCAAGGCTGCGGGTCTGGTCTGATCCAATTTTTCAACGTCTAGGTTTCATGACGTCAGCGGCCCGGTGAAAACCGGGCCGCTTCTTTTTTGGGCCGGGCTCACGCCCTGAATCCAGAAACAAGAAGCCAGAGTCCAGAGAGACTCTTCGTTTCGAAATTAGAGATTAGAATTTAGTGCTTTCTTCAATCACGCAGGGAATCAGGACCCCGTCGCTCATGCCGTGGATCTTCTTCTTGTCGGCCGGAACAAGAGTCGCGAGGCAGCCGGCGAAGGAGGTTTCGCCGTTTCCGTCGGTGAAGAAATAGGGGCAGAGGCGCACCCGGCCGCGCATCAGTTCGATCGACCCGTCGTCGTTGAAGACCGGGTGCTCGACGATCCGGCTTTCCCTGAATTCCTGGAGGATCCACGGCTGTTCGCCTGAAGACTCGAGCGCCTCGTGCAGCTTTTCCTTCCACTCGGATGCCGGCAGATCATGCCCGATGAACACGCCTCGCGAGCCCCAGGCGGACTCGTGGAAACCGCTGATCTTGAGAACGAGTTGCCGCTCCTTCTGGCTGAAATCCGCCACCTCGTCCCATGAATGCGCGTCCAAACGCGGCAGCGCGGCATGCGGCGGAAGCGGCTCTGGATCGAGCACCCAGCCGAAGGGCACAATCTCTCGCAGGCGTTTGAGATGATTTTCCCTCAGCGACTGCCCCCAGATCTTCCGCAGGGCAGGGGACCAGAGTAGGGCCAGCCAGAGCTTGTCCTCGAGATGCGGCTTGAAGGGCGGCGTGATCCGGATTTCACCCGTGGCGGATTGTTCCGCGAGTCGGCGTGCGAGGGGGATCGACTCCCAGTCGAAGAGCTCGAAAAAGCGGTAAAGGTCCCGTCCGTCCGGCTGATACTCCTCGGCCGCGACGACGTCCCAAGCGGCCCCGAGCTGCTCGGCCAGCCATTCCATTTCCGGCCTGTAGTCCGCGGATTCATCGGAAACAAGGATCGCCCCGCCATCCGGCAGCAGGGAACGAAAGCCCTCGATCATGCCATCGCGACCGCCGAGCACGTCGAAGCCGGCATCGGCATACACCTGCGAAAGCCAGGCCGTGACCCCGATTCCTCCCGGCACGCTGTCGAG
>JAIXVN010000637.1 GCA_027483005.1 Verrucomicrobiaceae bacterium | reverse complement strand
ATCAGGCCGAGGGCCATGGCAGGCGCTGGGCCCCAGATCGACCAGACGATGAAGGTGATCAGCGAAACGGCCATCACCGCAGGCACGAAGTAACCGGCCACCTTGTCGGCGACCTTTTGGATGGGGGCACGACTGCGCTGCGCCGTCGAAACCATCTGGATGATCTGCGCGAGCAGCGTGTCCGCCCCGACCTTTCCCACGCTCATCACAAACGAGCCGGTCTGATTGATCGTGGCGCCCACCACCGGATCACCCGTCTGTTTCGCAACCGCCAGTGGTTCGCCGGTGATCATCGACTCGTCGATCGTGCTGCTCCCTTCGAGGATCGTGCCATCGACGGGAATTTTCTCACCCGGACGCACCCGCAGCCGATCGCCGATGACCAGACGATCGATCGCAACCTCCTCCTCCCCTGTTTCCGTTAGACGCTTCGCCGACCTGGCCGAAAGATCCAGAAGCGAGCGGATCGCCTCCCCCGTCCGCCCCCGCGCACGGGCCTCCAGAAGTTGGCCCAGCAGCACCAGCACGATGATCACCGCCGCCGCTTCGAAGTAGAGCTCCACCGTTCCGTGATGCCGGAAGGACTCCGGAAACAGGCCCGGGAAAAGCACGGCGACCACGCTGTAGAGGTAGGCCGCGCCCACCCCGAGGGTGATCAGGGTGAACATGTTGAGGTTCCAGCCCTTGAGGGATCGCCAGCCTTTCACAAAGAAGCTCCAGCCGCACCAGAACACCACGGGAGTCGTCAGCGCGAACTGGATCCACTTTGAGATCGGAGAACCGACGAGCCTTTCTAACAGATGTCCCGGGACCATCGGCAGCATCGCGAGCAGGAAGACCGGAATCGTCAGCACGAGGCCCAGCCAGAATCGAACTGAAAGGTCGCGGATCTCGCGCTTCGCATGCTCGTCCGCGACATTCGACACCGCCTTGGCTTCCAATGGCATGCCACAGAGCGGACAATCGCCGGGGGCATCCTGCTCGATCTCCGGATGCATCGGGCAGGTGAAGGTGATTCGCCCCGGCAGCGGTGTCACCTGCTCCAGCGCCATGCCACAGACCGGACAGTCCCCCGGCAGATCCGAAATCACCTCGGGATCCATCGGGCAGGTGAACTGCCCAGGCTTCGCGGCGGAGGCGACCGCAGACTTCGAATGCCCTCCGCAGCAACAAGGCTTCGGAGGAGGCACGAGAGGCGGTTTGCAGCAATTCATGGGCGAGGACGGGCCTACACCCTCGCACGTCCCGAGAGCGCAATCAAGGTTGCCAGTTTGTCCGAAGCCGCATCGAGCGCTTGGTCCGAAAGGGAGCCCGATGGTGCCCAGGGCAGGCGCAGGCGCCAATTCTCGCCACCGACCGTGCCAGGGAGATTGAATCGGTCGGGCATGCCCGTCAGATCGGTGATCATCAGAGCGGCGTAGCGGGAGCGCGAGGAGAGGAGGCTCTTGATCAGACGCCACTGATGGACATCCGAATACGCCGGCCAGGGATGGGTTTCCGGGATGCCCGCGAACTCGGCGAGCAGCTTGAGATTGAACTCCGCCTTTCGAACCTCTTCGGGATCGGACTGGGGATTCGAGATGTCGTCCCGATAGCTGTTCCACGTCCCCGAAAGAGTATCGTGGTCATGCGTGGCGTAGGTCGCGAAGCTGCACTCGGGCAGTTCGGTCGGTGGCACGACATGCCCCTCGTCATCGAAATCCCAATGCGGAATCCGGAACCCGGCGATGCCCAGCGATTCGAGATGTGGGCGGACATACTCCGGCACACAGCCCAGATCCTCGCCGACCACCTCCGCCCCGCCTGCTGCCTCGATGACCATCTTCAATCGACGGTCTCCTTCGTCGCGGTTCGCCGACATGTTCTCCGCCGTGTCATCCGGCCGCCACGCCCAACCGGGAAGCAGGCCGCCGGTTTTCTCCGCCGCTTCTTCGGGCGTGAGATTGAGGAACTCGGCATTGCGCTGTGGTCTCCAAGGGAAGGCGTAGATGCGATAAAAACCCAGGATGTGGTCGATGCGGAAGATGTGGAAAATCTCCGTGAGCTTCGAGATCCTCTGCCGCCACCAGGGAAAGCCCTCGGCCTCCATCTTGTCCCAGCGATACAGCGGAATGCCCCAGTTCTGGCCCCACTTGCGGATGAATGGGTCATACTTGAACATCAGCTCCGGAGGCGCACCTCCGCACCAGCCGCGGTCGAAGTCCTCCTGATTGAAAAAGACATCGGCCGAGTACCAGCTCACGCCAATCGGGATGTCGCCCATGAGTTTCACGCCACGCTCATCGGCATGCTTTCTAACAGCCCGCCACTGCCGGAAGCAAAGCCACTGGATCCAGGCGAAAAAGGAAAGACGCTCCTCGACCGTCGCCGGATGGGCTTCGCGCTCGGAGGCCAGCAACGCCAGGGCCTTTTGCGGGGTGTTGCAGTCGTCCGACCAAAGATCCCACGTTTCCCTGCCCCCATTGCGCTCCATCAACCAACGATAGACGCAGTAGTCCGTCAGCCAGGAGACCTCTGCGGCGCGAAAGGCCTCGAACTCCGCCTTCAGCGAAACATCCGCCGCCGCGAAACGGGGCCACGCGAGTTCCAGCAGCGCACGCTTCGATTTCCGCACCACCGCGTAATCCACAAGCCGGTCCTGAAGGGCCGGCCCCATCGAAAATCGAACGTCGGACACCTCCTCGGCCGTGATGCCCGGCAGGTCCTGTGGATCGCAGCTCAGGTAAACGGGTTCGAGCGCGATCGCTGAAATCGCATTGTAGGGGCTGTTGTCGTCGCCGGTTTCCTGGATCGGCAGGAGCTGAAGAAAGCCCACCTGGTGGTCAGCAGCCCAGTCAATCCACTCGCAGAACGAGCGGGTATCGCCGATCCCCAGATCGCCGGGGCGTCGTGGAGAAAAGGCGGGAAGCAGGATACCGGCGGACCGTCCGTGGGGTGATTTCATTCGTGAAAAGCGGCGTAAGGCTGTGATCGTGACCCAACCCGCCTAGCAGGCAAGCGGTTTAGCCCCCACACCGACCTCAAGAATCGTACACCGTTCATCGCTTGATTCTTGGCGATCCCCGCCGGAAGGGCCATCTTCCCGCCGTGACCCCGATCCTCGCACTTGGCAGGCTCAGCCTTGAATTTCTCCACTACCTGGGGGAAGTGGCCCTGCTCGTCAAAGAGGTCTTCATTTCCATCACCAAGGGAAAGATCCGGACGCGAATGGTGATCGCCCAGGTCGCGGAGACCGGCTTCCGCTCGCAACCGGTGGTCATTCTAACCGGAGCCTTCACCGGAGCGGTGCTCTCCGCCCAGGCCCTGTTCCAGTTCAAGCCGCTCGGCATGGAAACCGGGGCAGGTGCCCTGGTCAGTGTGGCCATGCTCCGCGAACTCGGGCCGTCGATCACCGCCCTGATGCTGGCCGGACGCGTCGGGGCCGCGATGGCCGCCGAGATCGGCACAATGAAGGTCACCGAGCAGGTCGATGCCCTGCGTTCGATGAACGTCCATCCGATCGACTACCTCGTCACCCCGCGCATCCTGGCGATGTTCATCGCCATGCCCCTGCTGATCGCCGAGTCCGCCGCCTTTGGGATCGTGGCTTCGGTGGTCGTCGGTACCGGACCCTTCGGAGTGAATTTCTACTACTGGGTCAACCAGATGGGGCGCTACACCGACCTGACCGACATCACCATCGCCATGGTCAAGGGCCTCGTCTTCGGCCTGCTCATCGTGATCATTTCCTGCCATCAGGGACTCAAGGCGAACCAAGGCGCGGTCGGGGTCGGTCGCGGCACCACCCAAGCGATGGTCAACTCCGCCCTCGCGATCCTGATCGTGAACTTCTTCCTGACCCTCCTGATGAACCTCATCTTCCCCTCCGGCGCGGCGTCGAAGTGAAGCTCGCGACGGCGTTTTTCAAGTGCTTGGCCTTCTGCAAGAGGGGCGTGGGCGGCCCGCCCGCAGCAAACTCCTCATCACGGGCGGGCCGCCCGTGCCCCTCTTGTCCGTCGCTTGCCTCTCAGGACCCGATACCCGGTGAGCTGGCGGTTTTCCTCATCCCAGAGGCGGAAGGAAATCGACTTGAGGCTTTTCCGCAGGGTCAATGGTTCGACCTGCTGGAACATCGGTTCCGACTCATGGGCGCGGGCAAGCTGGTAGTTCGGGATGCGCGGGCTGAGGT
>JAIXVN010000308.1 GCA_027483005.1 Verrucomicrobiaceae bacterium | reverse complement strand
GGCGGCGATCAGGGACCTCGTATTGATCGCTGCCGCCTGCCAGCGCTTCTTCGAGGACTCGAGCGAGGCGGTAGCGGCTTTTGTCGAAGTCAATGCGCCTTGGAGGCTCACCAGGGATTTCTCGGCGGCAGGCAGTTCGTTCCGCCGCGCAGCGAGTTGCGCATCGCTGGACTTGATTCGCTCTGCCGCTGCGGCGGTGGCCTTGACCGCGAGGTCGAGACTGGCGGCCAGGTCCTTCTCCTGCTTTTCGAGTCCGCCGAGTTCCATGCGCTGATTTGCCATTCGGGCCTCCAGTTCGCCGCGACGGGTCTCCACGGCCACGAGGTCGGCCGGGCGACGCTGGTCTTCCGGGAGCGGGGCGACTGCGAGCCTTCGGGCCTCCAGATCGCTGTTCGCGGCTCCAAACTCAGCCGTGAGCCTGTCGATTTCGGCGCGACGAGCCGCGAGCTGCTGCTGCAGTCCGTTGAGCTGATGTCGAAGACCGGCCTCGGATTTGATTGTGGCTTCGTGGGCTTGCCGTGCGTGATTGGCTGCCTCTTCCGCTGGTCCAAGGGCCTTTTTCGCATCCTCAACCTTCGCGCCTGCCTCGGCGACCTTCGCCTCTGCGGCGGAAATTGCGGCCGGCTGCCCCTGGATCTGCTGGTCGAGGGTGGCCAGTCTGACCTCGATCCTGGGAGGGGCTGCGGAAAACTCGCCGACCGCCTGTCCGCTCGCCAGGTCGTAGGCACGCACCACCCCTGCGGCATCCGCCACAAAGGCCCGGGTGTCATCTGCGGCAAGCGCCACCGAAGTCGTCAAGGCCGGCAGGTTCTGCGCGACCTCCTTGTCCAGGTTGAAGTCCGGCTTCCACAGACGCAGTTTCCCATCGCGACCGGTCGTGAGGATCGAGCCATTCCGTCCCAAGCTCATGGCCGTGACTCCACCTGGATGGGCGTCGATCTTCTTCACCTCCGAGCCGCCGTTCATTTCCCAGAATCGGACCGTGCCATCCTCGGAGGCGGTGGCCAGCAGGTTGGAATCGGATCTGAAAATGGTGGCGCTGATGGCGGCCTGATGGGCCCGCAAGGTGTGGAATTCATTGCCGCTTTGAGCCTCCCAGACCCAGACACCCCCATTTCGATCCCCCGAAGCCACCAGGATTCCGTCAGGAGAAATGTCGAGGGCGGTGATCCAGTCGGTATGCTTCTTGATCGAGGCGATGGGGCTGCCGGTCTGGGTGTTCCAGAGCTTCAGCAGTTTCGACGGCCCCCCGCTGGCCACCACGTCAAAGCCAGGGCGGATGTCGGCGGCGAGGATGGAGTCGAACTCCTTCGCGACCGTCAGGCTGCGCTCGCCGGTGCGGATGTCGAAGGTGATGGTGGTCCCTGATTTTCCGGGGATGCCGCCGCCGACGATGAGGTAGCGACCGTCCGGAGTGAAGGCCAGCGAGACCGGGTCACCTTCGGGAAACGGCAGCAGTCCGACAAGTTCGAGGCTGAGGGCATCGTGCAGCATCACCTGACGCTGGCCGGTGACGGCGAGCAGGGGAGCCCAGGGCGAGGCGGCCATCGCATGAACGGCGGACGCACGTGATGTGGCTACAAACGGCTCCAGACGCAGGTGCTCAGGCATCGGAGGCGGACCGTCGGGCTTGGCTCCCGGGTCGGATCGCAGGGTCGTTTCAAACTTGGGTTTGGATGCTTTCTTCGCGCTGGAGCTCTTGTTTTCGAGCAATCCGCCCTCGATCCAGCCCTTGAGGATCGCGATCTGGGCTGAGCCGAGCTTGTCGCCCTCTGGCGGCATCTTGGGTGTCCCCGTTTGGAGGCAGACGACCATCAGTTTCGAGGAAAGATCTCCCGGTTCCGCGATTTTCCCTCCGGAACCACCCTTCATCGTGCCTGAGTAGGTCGAAAGATCGAGGCCTCCCTTGGTCTTGTCGGGGTTGTGGCAGTTCAGGCAGCTCTGCTGGAAGAGAGGGAAGACCTGATCATCGTAGGTCACCTTGTCCGCAGCCATCGAAATGGCGGGAAGCAGCAAGCCAATGAGGTGAGGTCTGAGCGAGTTCAAGTTGAAGGGAGTTGGAGAGCCTGCAATACGGTCGCCAACCTGGCGGGTTTATCGGAAAATCAAGGTTCGCCGGAACGGATGCCTGTTCTTCCCCGAGCTGAATGGATGGCTTGGAGGGGACCCTCGGTCGACGCCAACCACGAGTCCTGCAACTCGAAATCTCGAAACATTCAGGAGGCATTCAAGAGCCTCCCACTCGACGGATCTGGAGGTGCGAATGGATCAACCTCAATGCGCCGGTGAATCCTCGGCGAAGCCAGAAAATCAGCGGCTCAGTCCTGCAACGATGGTTTCAACGTTGGCGCGGACCATGGTTTCGTAGGAGACGGAACTGGTGCCGTCCGCGATCAGGGCTCCTCCGAGCTTGATGCCGGTGTCCCGGGTCAGGACGGAGAGCAGCTTCGGATTGGTCTCCTTTTCAGGGAAAATGGCCATCACGTGCTTCGCTTTCAGCTCGCGTATGAGCGATGCCAGT
The DNA here is from genome assembly GCA_027483005.1 of Verrucomicrobiaceae bacterium. Taxonomy (GTDB): domain Bacteria; phylum Verrucomicrobiota; class Verrucomicrobiia; order Verrucomicrobiales; family Akkermansiaceae; genus Luteolibacter. The sequence goes on along the minus strand of JAIXVN010000308.1, from coordinate 2,034 downwards.
TCCGCCGGGTCGGGCGATTGCTCCCGATTCACTCCCTGAATGGGAAAGGCGGTGAAGCCGAAGTCCGCGCAAAAGTAATTGAAGGCCGCATGGGTGGTAGCCAGTTGCCGTTTGGCCTTGGGAATGGCGGCGAGCTGGGTCCGTGACCATGTTTCCAGGCCGTCGAGCCTGTCACGATAGAGGGCAGCGCGGGTGCGATAAGTCTCTGCTCCCGCAGCATCGGCGGTGGCGAATGCCTCGGCGACCAAGGTGGCGGCTCGTTTGAACCGGTCGATCGAATGCCACCAATGGGGATCGGTTTCGTGGTCCTCATGTGGGTGGTCTGGATCGCTGCACCCGCCATGGAGCACCGGTAGGGTGGCCCCGACCTCGAGGATTCTCACGTCATGGCCGACGACGGATTTCATGGACGAAAGGTAGGGTTCGAGTCCGAGACCCGCTGCGAGATAGATCATCGCGTCAGCGGCACGCTTCAGGTCCTCGGCGGAGGGTTCGAAATGATGGGCATCGCCATTGGCCCCGATCAGATCGATGACCTCGACCCGTTCTCCTCCGCCCTGTTTGGCCAAGTCCGCGAGGAGGGGATGAAGGGCGGCGACCTTGAGGTCGGACGCGGAAAGAATGCCCGGGCCGCAAAGGGCGATCAGGATGAGGCGGAGCAACTTCACGGCGCGGAATGTGGGCGTGGCGCGAGGAAGCGCAAGTGAATTGCATTAGTGGGCTCAGCCAATACCACAGAGCTGGGCCATCATTCGACTGAGACGGAAATCGTCATCTATCTCGGCCACTGGGGACCTGAGGTGGAGTCGCGGAACTTCATGGCAGCCTCGGTGCGGGAGCGGACGTGGAGCTTTTCGTAGATGCGCTTGAGGTGGACGCGGACGGTTTCCACCGAGAGGCCCAGTCGGTCGGCGATTTCCTTGTTGGCGAGTCCCTTGGTGAGGAGTTCGAGGATCTCGGTTTCCCGCTTGGAAAGCTTGACCTCGTCACCGCCGGCGGGTCGGACCGGAGCATGGAAGGCCTCGACCACGCGTCGGGCGATCTCCGCGCTCATCGGTGCCCCGCCGGCGCGAACGGCCTGAATGGCCTCGCGGACGTCGGCAGGGGTGGAGCGTTTCAGGAGATAGCCGCAGGCCCCGGCCTTGAGTGCGGCGAAGATCTTGTCGTGATCCCGATAGACGGTGACCATGATGACCTGGGTCTCGGGCAGGTCACGCTTGATGCGCTCGGTGAGTTCGATGCCGGACATGCCGGGGAGGTTGATATCCATCAGGACGACCTGGGGCTGGAAGGCAGGGATCTTGATCAGCGCTTCCTCACCGGTGCTCCAGACTCCCACGCACTGGCAGTTCTCGGTGCTTTCCACGATCTTGCGGAGATTTTTTCCGAGAGCTTCGTGGTCTTCGACGATGGCGACGGTGGTGGTCATGGCGTGGGGTGGGTGGGGAGGCGGAGATCCTGAGAAGAACGGAGAGGCATGCGCAACTGAATGCGGCAGCCGGAGCCGTGGGCGCTGGTGATGGAAACCGTGCCCTGGCAGGCTTCCATACGCTTGCCGAGGTTGGCAAGCCCATCGCCACGCTGGATGTCCTTGAAGTCGAAGCCCACGCCATGATCCTCGACGAGGATGATCAGGATGTCATCGGTGAAGGAAACGCTGAGCCGTGCCAGCTTGGCACCGGAGTGCTTGACGATGTTGTTGAAGGACTCGCGCACGGCGAGGAAGAGGGCATGGCGGCGCTCGGGCTCGATCTCCACGTCGGGAATCTCGCGGGTGAGGTCGAAGCGCAGGAAGATCCCGGCGCGTGCCAGGAACTCCTGACCGGTGGAGGCGATGTACTCGACAATCGAACCGGAACTGTCGTGCCGGGGATCGACCGCCCAGACAATCTCATCGAGTGAACCGATGAGATGTTGCGCCTTTTCAGCGATCTCCTCCAGCGACTCCCGCGATTCGCCTTCCGGAACGGTTTCGGCGGAAATGGCGGCGAGCAGGGAGATCTCAGTCAGGCTGGCACCAAGGTCATCGTGGAG
>JAIXVN010000384.1 GCA_027483005.1 Verrucomicrobiaceae bacterium | reverse complement strand
GCGTAGGCGGGCGGGGCCACGATCCTCAAGACTGCGGCTCCCCGGCTATCGGAAAGCACCGTACCGTTTCCGAGGAGGGAGAGCTCGTCGCTGATGAGGCGGGCATCGGTGCAGGTCAACAGTCCGCCCCGAAGCAGGAAGACAGCGATGCCCTGGTCGAAGCGGAGGTCGGTCTGGGGCGGCTGGCTGGTGGAAAGTCCGCGCCCTTCGATCAGGAAGTCTCCCTGCCAGGAGGCGGGAGAGGCGAGGAAGCCCCGGAAGCGACCAACGGCCTGGAACGCAGCAGCGGAGACAAGGCGTTGGTTCGGGAGGGTGACCCTGGCGGATTCCTTCTGCGGAAGGTTGAAGTCGATGGAGATCGGGAGGTTTCCGGCGATGGCGATGCTGGCCACCAACTGGAATGGAATGCCACTGGCCTCGGCGGAAATGGGTCCGATTTCGAGGATGGGTGGTTGCCAGTTGAGGGGGAACCTCAGATCACGGATGACTTCATTTCCCAGTCCCTTGATGGACTCCAGGGTTGCAAGCGAAGAGGCGGGACCGCCCGCAACCGGCAGGTCCGCATTGAAATGGTCCGCTTCGAGAAGGGGACGCGCCTGATTGCCCGCGACGATGGCGAGTGAGCCATGCTTCACGTGAATCCATGCGGTGGGCACGGCGATGGAAGGAGCCTCGGAGGGAGGGGATGGCGTGTTCTGGGTGGAAGGCTGCGGAGGAGGAAGCTCGACGGCAGCGGGAGCGGCGGCCGCGACGACGGGAGGAGGGCCCTCGGCGGGCGGGGCAGGTGCCGGGTCCGCTGCGGCCACGACAGGAGGCGTCGGGACGACGGGCGGAGGGCCGGAAAGATGGGCGATCAGTTCGATTGGAATGACGGCTCTGGGCGAATCGAGCTCGATCGAATGCATCTCGATCCGCTTTTGCAGCCAGGCCGTCCACTTCGGCCAGATCTGAACGGAGGTGGCGGTCAAGAGCGGTTCCTGGACCCTTGACCTCAGGGTGGGAGGCTGTTGGATGACCAGCCCGCTGATCCGGATGCCATCCCAAGGCGACCAGGAGGCTCTTTCCACCCCGGCATCGAAACCGGTGCGCTTGGAGATCTTTGCGGCGACCCAGTTTCGACCGGGAGGAAGGGCCAGCCAGAGATTGCTCAGGAAGAAGAGAACGACGGGCAGGCAGCCTGACAGCAACAGCCCCCTGAACCATCGGCGACGGAACCACGAGTGGGATTTTCCCTGCTGGGCTCCTGCACTCATGCCTTATCTCTTTTTCGCAGGTGCTGGCTTGGTGGCCGGTTCCTTGGCTTCTGATGACGGGTCTGCTGTCGCCTTGCCCAGGGCGAACCGGATCACAAGGCTCTTGTCGAGCAGGCGGGTTCCTTCACTGGAAATCTCCTGCACACGGTAAACCAGAAGACCGAACTTCTTGTCGGCGTATTGGCCCACGGCGATGTTCTCCTTGATCTTGGCAAGGGTGTTCTCCTCCTCGAATCGCCATTCATGTCCGGTCCATGCGCCCAGGATGCTGGAAGGATCGGCGTTGATGTCATCGATTCGTTTGAGCTCGCCGTTCGGAGAGCGGAACACGTCTTCCTTGGCCGAATAACGCAGCGTGGAGATCGTCGCGGCAGTCCCGGTGCAGGTGATTGACCACTGGTCGGGGCCGGACTGCCTCAGAACAAGTGCGACATCCTCCTTGGGCTTGAATTCACGCGCCGCCCAGAGCTTGAGATACTCATCGTATTCCTCCTTGGTGATGCCGAGTTTCTCATCGAACGGCAAGGGTGCACCGGGCTTTGCCTTGGCGGAAACCTCCTTGAACCACTCAGGGTTCTTGCGGGCGGCCTCTTCGACCTTGACGACATATTTCTCGATCTCCGGCGGTGGCATCACAATGCCGATCTGGGCGCGGACCGGTGTGTCCTTTTCAAGCAGGCCGGCGAACACGGCGGGGACTTCGGCAGCGGGAAGGTGGGCAACCATCGCGGCGGCCAGGGGAAGGAAAAGGCGTTTCATGCAGGCGGATCGTGGCTGAAAGTGCCTTTCAGGCCCTTGAATGACAAGCGGCAACTGTCCCGAGGACGCTCGGAGAAGGACGGGTCATCATCCTCGGAGGTGCCCGGCTGATCATTTTGAAAGCGATGGTGCCCGCAAGTCCTTGGTGACCATGTCCAGACAGGCGCAGGCTGTTCCTTTCAATTTCCGAGAACCTGACCCTCCGCTTTCAGTCGGGATTCGAGATCGACGTAGGGAAGATCCTGAACACTGACGCCTTTCTCGATGGAAAGCACGGCGGCGGTGGCGGCGCTCTGCGAGAGGATCATGAAAACGGGCTCCATGCGGAGGCTGCCGTAGGCGATGTGGGAGCTGGAGAGGCAGACGGGTACAAGGAGGTTGTCTGCCTGACCTTTCCTTGGAACGAGCGAGCCATAGGAGATCTGGTAGGGCTTGAGACTCACCCCGATGTCACCCTCGTTCTGAACCTTGCCCGTTTCCGTGACATAGCGCCGGACGTTGTGGGAGTCCATGGTGTAGCTGCCCATTCCGACCGACTCAGGGGTTGGCTTTTTCCTCGTGAGCTCGTTTTCCGTCATGACGAAACGGCCGATCATGCGCCGCGCCTCGCGGATGTAGAGCTGGCGTGACCAATTCCCGTTGTCGGCGAACTCATCCTTCGGCAAGCCCCAGGCCTGCATCTTCGAGCGGACTTCCTGCGGCACACGGGGATCGGTGGACACAAACCAGAGCAGGCCTTTTTGATAGGACTCGTGGGCCTTGATGATCTCCAGGCGTCTTTCATGCGAGGCTTCCGGATAATCCCAGTTTCCCCCGATGAAGTCGAAGCTGAAGGGCCCATGGTTGTTGGTGTCGGTCTTGTGGTTGGGGATGGGATCGAACTTCGAGAAGAAGCCCTTCCATCCGCCCTCGAAGACTCGGGCGAGGAGTTCATACTGCTTCGGATCGTAGCCCTCGGGTTTCTCAAATGGCAGCCGGTTGGCGGGATCGTTGGTGAGGCACATCCGGAAGCAGTAAGCCTGGATCCTTCTGTCGCCTTCACCACGGACGCCGGGTGGTTCCGGCTGGACGCCGGCGATGAGACCGCTTTGGGGATCGCCGGGGATGACATAGGGACTGACGCCGGATTTCAACCCGCCGAAGTGATGGGAGTGATGGAGGACGCCGACCTGGTTGCCATTGTGTGTTTCGCCATGGACGGAGTTCGACTCGCGGCCGACGTGGTAGTTGACTCCGGCTGCCGCCATGAGGTCGCCTTCGTAGGTGGCATCGAGGAACCTCTTTCCGGTGTAGGTCCTGCCACCTTGCATCGTGATGGAAACGATCCGCGTGCCATCCATCCTCACGCCTTTCTGCCGATCGAGCCATTCATCGCGGAAGACGGGGATGTTGAACTCCTTCACATAACTCTCGAAGACCTGCTCCGCGACGTGGGGTTCGAAGATCCACATGGTGCGGTTGGCTCCATCCATGGCGGGCGTGCCCTGGCCGACGTTGCCGTAGTCTTCCTTACGCTGCTGGACCCAGGCTCCGGGCTGGTCGTAGTGCTGCCAGATGCGGTGGTAGAAGTCTCGCGCGAGTCCGCCGATGACCGACTTGTCACCGGTATCGGTGAAACTAAGCCCGCCACTGCTGAGTCCGCCGAGGTGCTTCTCCGGGCATACGATGACGACGGACCTGCCCATCTTCCTGACCTGCACGGCGGCGATCACGGCGGCCGAGGTTCCACCGTAGATCACGACATCGTGCTCCATCGCGGCCGCGTGGCTGGAGAGGCTGGCCAAGAGAATGCAGAGAAGTTTCATGGGCTGAATACACGCCGAGTGGTGATCTCATTGCAGCAAAGGTGTCGCGACGACGGCCCTTGACGTGGCGAGGCTGGGGTCGCGACACTATGGGGGTGCGAAGCATCTTGATCACAGGTGGAAATGGCGGGCTCGGGCGTGGGATCGGGCGGTATTTCCTGGAAAAGGATCCGGAGTGTCGGGTTTGGCTGGGCGTGCGTTCGAGCCGTGAGTCGGCGGAGGCCCTCGCTGCGGAGTTTGCCGGGCGCTGTTTCCTGGTGGATCTGGAGGTGACCGATGCGAAGGCCTGGGAACTGGCGGTTGCCAGGATCGTGGAGACCGACGGTCGGCTCGATGTGCTGGTCAACAACGCCGGTCTGCATCGCGATCATCTACTGGCGGCGATGCCTGCGGAGTCCTGGCATGAGGTGATTTCCTCCAATCTCGACTCGGTCTTCCAGGGTTGCCGGGCGGTCGTCACGCCGATGATGCGCCAGCGCTTCGGGCGGATCGTGAACATTGCCTCGTTGAGTGCGATCCTGCCGCCGATGGGCCAGACGAACTATGCGGCGGCGAAGGCGGGAGTGGTGGCCTTTTCCAGGACCATGGCCAAGGAAGTCGCCCGGGCGGGGATCACGGTGAACTGCCTCCTTCCAGGTTACATCGAGACCGAGGCCCTCTCCGGAATGGATGAGGAGGCGAGGAAAGCCGCCAGGCAGGGTATCCCGATGCGGCGTTTCGGAAAGCCCGAGGAGGTGGCGGCTGCGGTGTTCTTTCTGGCTTGTCAGGAAGCGGGGTATGTCACAGGTTCCTCCCTGAAGATCGACGGCGGGATCTTCTGACTAGAAACGAACCAAATGTCCCAGGGTCCCGAACTGCGTCAGAAAATCAAGGAGGTGATGGTCGAGGAGTTGATGCTCGATCAGGACGCGGAATCAATCGGGGACCAGCTTCCAATCTTTGGAGCGGGTGGGCTGGGTCTGGATTCGGTGGATGCCCTTCAACTGGTGGTGGCACTGGACAAGCATTTCGGCCTGAAGATCGGCAACTCGGATCAGGCGAAAGGCGTTCTGGAGAGCGTGGAAACCATCGCTCGCGAGATCGAGAAGTCTGCTTGAGCCCGGCCCACATGTCTGCTGGCAAAGCATCTTCCGGCCCGTGGAAGAAGGTCCTGCTTTTTCTCCTGAAGCTCGTATTTACCGGTGGCTGTCTGGCCTGGGCGCTCTCGCAGGTGGACCTCAGGCATTCCGTCTTCTCGCGATCGGGGGCGGTGGATTACCGCTGGATGAGTGGCGGAGTGGGGATGGCCGGGTTGACGGTCATGCTGACCGCGCTGCGCTGGAGGCTGTTCCTCATCGCGCAAGGCGTGGACCTCGGGATGCGCCGCACGACCGAGTTGACGATGATTGGCAATTTTTTCAACCTGCTCTCGATCGGCGGCATCGGCGGGGATGCCGCGCGGGTGCTGCTGTTGATCCGCGAGCATCCAAGGCGGAAACTGGCGGTGACGATGGCGGTGCTGGTCGATCATCTGGCCGGGATGGTTTCGCTGGCTGGGATGTTCTTCATCGTTTCCGTAGCGAAGTTCGAGGCTCTGGCAAACCAAAGCCACCTGGGCAAGGGCGTGATCCAGTTCGCGTGGGTTTATCTTTCCGGAGGCCTCGGTTTGGTCCTGCTGTGCTTTCTGGCGGCTTGTCCACCGGTCCACCGTCGCATCCATGCCAACGGGCGGGAGTGGAAATGGGAGGTGCTGAGAAGGGTGCCGGAGACCTACGATGTTTATCGTAGAAAGTGGCCTCTGGCGCTCGCCGGGGTGGGCGTTTCCTTCGTGATGCTGCTGGCCTACTTCCTGACTTTCTGGTGCGGGCTGCGCGCGGTCGGCGGCGCGGCGTCGGCGGGCACGGTGCTTTCGGCCATGCCGGTGATCGACTCGGTCAGTGCGCTTCCCATCTCGGTGGGCGGACTTGGATTGCGGGAAAAGCTTTTCGAGATCCTGATGAGGGATCTGGCAGGAACGCCGCCGGAGGTTTCCGTGGCGGCTTCGCTCGCTGGATTCGCGTGCAGCTCGTTCTGGGCTGTCATCGGGGGACTGCTGTTTCTGAGAAAGAGGGACCGGGTCACGGTCGCGGAGTTGGAAAATGTGGACCAAAAAACGGAGCAGGAATCATGAGTGGACACCGAGGAGATCCAGGGCTGGCGGTTTGTCTGGCATCGTCATTCTGTGGCTATCATGCCCACACGGGCTTCCTCAATGGACTGGCGCGACTCGGACTTCGGCCAGGCAGGATCGCCGGGGCCTCGGCAGGTGCTCTCTCAGGTGGCTTGTGGGCGGCAGGAATCCGCGGCGATGAGCTTGAAAGGCTCGTGATGTCGCTTCGTTTCAAGCGATCGTTCTTTGATCTTCTCTCCATTCTGCGGTTCCACCTGCTGTTTCTGAATCTCGGACCCAGCGGGGTCTTGTCCGGCTGCCGCCTGCGGAAGTTCCTCATTCGACTGATCGGGGATCGTCGCATCGAGGAGCTTCAAGATCCAGTGCTTGAGCTTGCGGTCTCCAATCTCACGCGGAACTGCATGCAGTTGAAAAGGGAGGGCTCGCTGGTCGACTTCATGATCGCCAGCTTGGCGGTGCCATTGCTTTTCACGGTCCAGAAGGTGGGCGGGGAGGACTATGTGGACGGCGGTGTGGCCAACGAAACCCCATTCGAGCATTGGCTCGACGATCCCTCGGTCCACACCATTCTGGTGCACTACATCCGCCATCACTCCAGCCGCCGGTTCATTCCATGGTGGAACGCGACCAATGTCGCGGCGACCTCCCATTCGGTGGCGGCGGCGGAGCTTTTCGAGAAGCGGAAAGCGCTGGCGGCCATGTCTGGCAAGAAGGTCGTCTTCCTGGAAACGTGGACGATTTTTCCCGGCATCTTCCAGTGGCGGACTGCACGCAGCCTGATCGATGCAGGTGCGCTCACGGCCGCCAGCCTCGGCTCGGATCCGGGGCTTTCCAGCTTGCGGACCAGTCGCTGATCGCACAAGATCTGCTTCTTCATGAGCAGGGAAGTTGACGGCATCGAAGTGATTGGCTGGCTGCGGAGCGAGGAGATCCTGATGCTGGAGGAAGGATTTACCGTGGGGGACGACCTTTTCCAGGCCGGGCTCGATTCCATGGCGGTGATGCAGCTCGTGGTCGCGGCGGAAGAGCAGTTCGGAGTTCAGTTGCAGGCGGGCGATCTAACCAAGGAGAATCTCACTACGGCGGAGTCGCTTGCCACCCTGATTCGTGAACGCCGCACATGATCCGGGACGTTGATGTGGCCGTGATCGGGGGCGGCAGTGCGGGTCTGGCTGCGGCCGTCATGGCGGCGCGTCAAGGCGCGCGAGTGATGCTTTTCGAACGTCAGGGCTTTCTCGGCGGCATGGGAACCGCCTCGCTGGTGCACACCTTCTGTGGGCTCTATCTCCTGAAAAGCGGACCCGTGGCCGAGCTGGCGAACCCCGGCTTTCCGAGCGAGATGGCGGAGCGGATGATGGCTTCGACGGGGTTGGGGCCGATCAGGATGGGCCGGCTCGACGTGCTGCCCCAGCACCCGGTGGATTTCGTGCGGATCGCCGATGAGTTGGTGAAAGCCGAGTCTTCCCTCGTGGTCCAATGGCACACCGAAGTCATTGGAGTTCGGAAGAATCAAGGGCGATGGGAGATCGACTGGTCTTGTCGTGGTTCCTTGGGAAAAGCATCCACCACGGTGATCGTCGATGCCTCAGGGGATGCGGTGACGGCTCCGTGGATCGGAGCGGCGCATGAGGTCGCCCCAAGGCTCCAGCGACCAGCTTATGTTTTCGGAATCCAGGGCGTGAAGGCTTTTCCTGACGAGCGTCGGCTTCAGTTGGCAGGAATGCTGGTCGAGGGGATTCGTACGGGTGTCCTTTCCAAGGCGGCGCTGGGGCTTTCCTTCCGCCCCTCCGGTCGTCCCGGCGAGTTGTTCGGCACGCTGGATCTGGCGGGCGAGGAAGGTGGGTCGATCTACGATCCGCTCGATCCCGTAGGGCTCAGTGCCCTGGAAGCCGAGGGGCGTCGCGTGGCCTCTGGAGCCTTGGCCTGCCTGCGGGAAATGGCTCCGGAATGGTCGGCGGCGTTCATTTCCCAATGGCCCGCGCGTGCTGGCATCCGCGAGAGCCGACGCTGGGTGGGACGGGCGTGCTTGACCGGAGCGCAGATCGAGGCTGGAACGCGGTTCGCGGACGAAATCGGGTTGGCGACCTGGCCGATGGAACATCGTGAGAACGTCCGTGGCCCGAAATGGCACTTTCCGGTGGAGGATCGTCCGACCGGGATTCCACTCGATTGTCTGCGCATTCCCGACCACGACAATCTCTTCGTCGCCGGCCGCTGCATTTCCGTGGACCACGAGGCCCAGGCCTCGATCCGGGTCATGGGCACCTGTTTCGTCACTGGGGAGGCGGCCGGGGTGGCCGCCGCGATCAAGGCGGGTGGGGGAGATCCGACGGCTTCAGCCGTGCGACGGATTCCGGGACATGGAAACTTCTCCCAAGCCCTCTGAGATCGGGATTGCCTGTTGACTGAGGAGGAGCCACGCTTGAACCATGTCGTGCTTCCCAAGGTTCATGGATCGCCCGTGGCGTCAGGGGGGCACGAGGACGGGCGAGTTCGCTCGAAATGGACGTTTTTCCCATGAATAAAGGCCGCCCGGATTCGTCCAACGAGCTGACGGGGCCATCCGAACCCGTCGAGTCCCGCGCCAAAGGGGAGCCGGATGACGACGCACTGCTCGTCATACAGGCCCAGAAAGGCGATCTACGGGCCTACGACGAACTCGTGATCCGGCACCGGGGAAGAATTTTCGCCATGGTCCGCAACATGATCCATCACGAAGCCGACGCCTGGGACCTTTCCCAGGACGTGTTCGTGAAGGCGTGGCAAGCCCTGCCGCGTTTCGAGGCAAAGGCCCGCTTCTCGACCTGGTTGTTCCGGATCGCCCACAACGTCGTCTATGACTGGACCCGCAAGCGGAAGATCGACAGCGCGGGTGAGTTCAACGACGAGATCTTCGACCGCGATCAGATCGACCCGCAGGCTTCGACCGCCCCTTCGGGCGCGGAATCTCCCGACACATCGATGGAGCACGGCGAGCTGCGGATGAAGATCCAGGCCGCGCTTTTCAAGCTTTCCCCGGAGCATCGTGAGTCCGTGGTCTTGAAAGATGTCCAGGGACTGTCGTATAAAGAGATTTCCGACGCCATGGGGTGCACGATCGGCACGGTCATGAGCCGTCTTTTTTACGCCCGCCAGAAACTCCAAGCCCTACTCAAGGATGAATACGAAACCCGATGACGAAACGCTGGCCCTGTGGCTGGACGATGAATTGGAAGGGGAGGCCTTCGCGTCCGTGGAAGCATGGGCGGCGGCTCATCCCGATCAGCTCGCGGCCCGGCAGGCGGTGCGTGATTGGCGGCAGATGATTTCCTCGGCAGTCCCGCATGTCGAGGAACCCCCTTATCCGGAGTTCTTCAACAGCCGGATTGCAGCGGCGATCTCGGAGTTGGAAAAGGTTCCCGTGCAGGCGGTCGTGTCGAGGACTTCCTGGTGGCGGTCCGTCTGGTTCATGCCGGCGGCCGCTGCTGCGGGCATGACGCTGGCGTTCTGGATGGGCACCCGCACCAGTCTTTCGGTCGCGCCGCCTTCGGCGATCGAGGTCAGCAGCGCCTCCCCCGTGGTTTACACCCCGGAGACCGGGGTGAGAGCCGATTATTTCGCCAGCAGGACGGCGGATGCGACGG
>JAIXVN010000323.1 GCA_027483005.1 Verrucomicrobiaceae bacterium | reverse complement strand
TCCGCAACAACGCGCTGGTTCTGATCAGCGACGGGGAAAAGCACGATGGCAAACTCGATGAAGTGCTGCGTGAGGCGGAGCAGTCCGGCGTTTACATTTTTACGGTCGGAGTGGGCACTGAGGAGGGGGATTTCGTGCCGCACGAGGAATTTCCGGACAACAAGTTCCGCGACAAGGATGGACAACCCATCATCAGTCGTCTGCACCCGGAGGTGCTGAAAACGATCGCCGAGGAAACCAAGGGCCGCTTCGCCGTGGCGGGCTCCGGGGTGGACATCCCGGCGCTGGCGCGTTCGGCAATGTCGGATCTCGATCAGTTCGAACTCAAGGGTCGGGAGAAAAAGGTCGTGGTGGAGTTTTATCAATGGATGCTCGGTCCAGCCCTGTTCTGCCTTCTGGTCTCGATCCTCGCCGCCACCCGCTGGCGGCTGATCGCCACCCGGGCGGCCATCGCAGCGACGGTGGCCACTTCGGCTCCCGTTGCCAGCGGAGTTTCCCCGGACGAGGCCAAGGCGGCCCTGGCGGAGGGTCGATCCTCTGAGGCCATGACTGAGTTCGAGGATCTGGCAAAGTCGGCGAAGCGTGCCGAGGATGTGGCCCGTTTTCGGCTTGGTGAGGCCTCCTCCGCCTATCAGAGCAAGGATTTCAAGAAGGCCACCGACGCCTACAGCGGAGCCCTTCTTTCCGACGATCCGGCGGTCGAGCGTCATGCCCACCTGGGACTCGGCAATGCCTTGTTTCATCAAGGCTGGCAGTCCCTGAGCAACGGCGAACCCTACCCGGATCCTGCTCCTGTCGATCTGGAGACTTTTGACGCGATGGTCCGGGAGGAATTGCGGAAATGGATCCAGAGCGAGCCTCCCGAGGCGGGCGAGACCGAGTCGTTCACCCGATTCGACCACCTTGTCGTCAACTGGGTGGATGCGGTGCGTCATTTCGACTCCGCCCTGAAGCTGGATCCGTCGGACGAGGATGCGCGCCAGAACCGGGCCCTGGCCGTGAAGCACCTCGCCCGGCTCAAGGAGCTGCTCAAGCAGGAGTCCAACGCCGCCAAACAGGCCATCCCACAGGAGCCGGAGAAAGGCGAGGGCGATGGAAGCCCCGACCAGGAGGGAGAAGGCGAACCCAAGGAAAAGGGCGATCCGAAGGAGGGTGACCAGAAGGAGGGCGACAAGGGCGATCAGGGAGACAAGAAGGATCAAGGCAAGGGCTCGGAAGGCGAACCCAAGGACGAAGGCTCCGGGGGCGACAAGAAGGATCCCAAGGAAGGCGAAGGCAAGGAGGGCGAGAAGCCGAAGAAGCCGACCAAGGGGAAGCCTGACGAAACCCCGAGGGAGCGCGCGCTCCGCATTCTTGGCGACAACCAGGACATCCAGAAGGGCCCGCTGGCTCCCGGCAGAAACGAATTCATGCGACCAGAGAAAGACTGGTGATCCCAACCATGCACATGTTCCTACGCATCCTCCTGAAGCCGCTCGGTTTCCTCCTCCTGCTCGCGACGGCCGCCGCCGCCGCGCCCTCGTTGCAGACCACGCTTTCCAGCAGGTTTCTGGCACGGGGCGAAACGGCCTTGCTGGAGATCCTGATCACCTCAGGCCGCTCGAATGGGGAAATGCCCGGGGCACCCAGCGTGCCCGACGTCACCATCCAGGCGGCCGGATTCGGCAACAAGCCGATGCGGGGCAACCGCTTTGCCCAGGCCTTCCAGTATCTGGTCTCGAGTTACAAGGTCGGGCATCACGTCATCCCGGCGATGGCCCTGGTGGTCGATGGTGAAAAGGTGATGACCCAGCCGCTCGAGTTTGTGGTTTTCAATCCCGACGAGCTGAAATGGGCCGAGGCCACCGTTGCCGGAGCCAGGTTCCGCTATGCCGCCGCATTCCGGGTGATGAAGGACCAGCCTTACGAAAACGAGGCGGTGCCGGTGGAAATCAAGGTTTACATTCCCAGCGATCAGCCGGTGGAGGACTGGGGGATTCCGGAATTCGAGCGCGACAACGTGACCTGCTGGCGTTTCGAGCCCAATCCCACCCCCGGTGCGATCAACCTGCTGGGCCGTCCTTATGCGGCGATCGGATATCCAAGCACCCTTTCCCCAACCAAATCGGGAAGCGTTGGCATCGGCCCCGCGACCCTCCGCCTGGTGACCCAGCAACTCGTGATGGATGGTTTCATGCGCCGCGAGTATGTGCCCGTAACCCTGAACATTCCCAAACTGGAGCTGACGGCACGGAAGCTGCCGGACGGAGCGCCCGAGGGCTTTACCAACGCAGTGGGGCATTTCACCGCCATCGCCAGCACCAGCCAGACGGAAGTGCGACAGGGCGACCCGGTTTCAGTGGACATCGAAGTGAGCGGCAGCGGCAACCTCGATGCCACCGAGGCTCCGAAGCCGATCGACGACACCGGATGGAAGCTCTACGAATCCTCCGCCAACCAGCGCGGCGACGAGCGTCGTCAGGAGTATGGAACAACGGTTTTCCGCCAGTTCATGCGCCCCTTGTCGCCGAAAAAGGAGGTCCCAGCCTTCCGCTTGGTTTACTTTGACCCCGACCTCGGGAAATACCTGACGGTTCTCACCGATCCGATCCCCCTCAAGGTCCTGCCCCCGCTCACCAACGGCGCGGCAGCCGGGACGATCCTCCCTCCTCCACCCGCCGCTGGAATCCCGGTCGAGCGCATGACGGACATCCTCGGACTGATCCAGCCCGCCCAACGGGTCGTGCCCGCCGGTTTCGCCCTGCCCTCCTGGACCGCCCATCTGGCGGCCGGGCTGCTGGCCCTGGCGCTCGCCATCAAGTCCCTCTGGATGCGCATCCGGCCGAAACTGGAGAAAGATCCGGTCAAGCTCGCCAGACAGAGTGCCCTCAAGCACTTGGAGAAAGCCGATGCCCAGGAACACGCGGAATTTCTGAAAAAAGCCGGCCGTTTCATCGAGGAATGGCTGGGCGACAAGGTGGCCACCGAACCCGGATTGCAAACCGTTCTCAAGGAACGTGATGGCCTTTGCTTCAAGCTGGAGCCCCATCCCCAAATCCAGATCGATCGCCGGCGCCGCAGCGAAATTCTCAACCTCCTGCGGAAATCCGCCCTGCTCCTGACACTCGGCCTTTGGTTGGGAAGTGGATCGACTTCCCGTGCTGAAGATGCCGCCGCTGCGGTCCAGACCAACGCCGCGGCCGCCTACGACGCCGCGGACTACGATCGGGCCATCACCCTCTGGCTGGAGGCTGGCCCATACGACCGACTTTCCGCCGACACGCTCTACAACATCGGCAACGCCTGCTATCGTCTCGGCTCGCCCGGCCATGCCGCGCTTTACTACCGTCGCGCCCTCGAGCGCGATTCCTCCCACATCGAGGCCCGCCAGAACCTGCGATTCCTGGAACGCAAGCATGGGGCGATCACGGTTCCCAGGCCGGACTACCAGTATGTGCTTTCCCGTCTGCGTCTGGACACTTGGAAAAGCTTCGTCTGGGCCGGAGCATGGATGGCCGGGATTGGGGTCCTGATCTTCACGGCCACTCGCCCGGGCGCTCCCGTTCGGGTCGCCGCCATCTGCGGATTCATCCTCGCCCCGCTTCTCGCCTGCGTCGGGGGTCTTGCCTGGCATTACTATCCGGACGACTCCCTGTTCGCACCACTGGAACGGCAGGCTGTGGTGATCACGGAAAAGGCCACCTTGCACGTCGATGCGGCCCGCACCTCGCCGGACGTCATCGATGCCCCACAAGGCTCGCTTTGTGAGGTGCTGAAGCTCCGGGGCGACTGGGCCTACGTCGGCTTCGCCACCAAGACCCGCGGCTGGATCCCGCTCAGCCAGGTCGAACTCGTCAAACCGGACTCCGTGCCCCGCCCTCCAAAGATCGCCAAGCCCAAGGCCGACGGAAACAGCGCCTGAGGGCTTCAGCAGCATCGCACCGGCCGATTGGTCTGGCTCCAGCCAAAAAGAGACCCCCAACAGCGTAACCTGTTGAGGGTCAGATGGTGGAGGCGAGGGGAGTCGAACCCCTGTCCGAAACGCCTTCAGCCCTGGCATCTACACGTTTAGCCGACGGTCTGGTGTTTCAGAGAACTAGGCCCATCGGCGGCGTTGCGTCTCCTAGAAACCTGTTTGATCTCGGAAGTGAGCCCGGTTACCCGACCCTCAACCCAGCCTGCTAGGTGTCGCCCTTCCCCTCAGCAGACATCGGGGGTCGGACGTAGCTGTCAATTAAGCAGCCAATGCGAGCTCGTTGGAGTCTGCATTTATTTGTTTTGATCGGCTTTTCAAGAGGCCAACCGATCAACCTCCACGTGCAACCAGCGCGTCAAACGTCCCGTCGAAACCAGAACGCCCCCGTTTGCTGAACGACGGGACGATGCACCCGAGCCCCTGGGGATTCAACTGGAATCTTGGAGGATTCTCACGAGAACGATCGTTTTGATCATCTGCTTGCAACGATCGCCAAGATCGGATTCATCGCGTCCGGCCAGGCCGAATTCAGGCCGAATTCAGGCCGCTCACGCGCTCTGCAAGCTCGATCAGCCCGCCCAGGCCATCCTTCCGACTCGCGACCTCACTCAGCGGTTCGATGGGGGGGAAGTATCGAATTGGTTCCCTCCGGCCGGATCGAGGCCACGCTGGACCTCACGTCCGAGAATACGCCTTTTCGGAGCGTCTGACCAACCGGATCGACGATTTCCTGAAAAGTCCGGCCTGCGATCCCCACGGCAGCCCGATCCCCGGACCGAACGGGCCAAAGGCCGACGCTACCTTCTGAGGCGGCTGACCCGTATCGACCAGCCCTTCATCGACTGGCTGGCCGGGTTCGGAAAAGTGGGGGCCGTCCGCTCACGTTCAGGAAATCGAGTGACGAAGTGCTCCGCAGCCTTCCGCAGGACCTCCGCCAGCGCCCAATCC
>JAIXVN010000579.1 GCA_027483005.1 Verrucomicrobiaceae bacterium | reverse complement strand
GTTCATCCGTTCGAGAAAGTGCCTCTAAATGAGCTACTTGCGGAAACCGACCCCAGAAGTTTCATGAATCAGGATTCTAACCAGTTGGATTTGTTCTAGTTACAGCCGGACGCCCGTGATTTGGCAGGATCGATCATTCAGGGGTATCTCGTTCCTACCTGCTGAAAGCCGATCAGTCCCGAAAAAAATGGCATTCCGTCCGCTTTGATTCTGATTCATCGCGGCGCCGACCCCTTGAGAGAGCACTGACGAACCGATCTGAACGCAGGGCCGTTCGTGACAGTCTCAGTCCTTGCTTTTGCCGCCGGGCTTGGCTCCGGGGCGCTCGGCGATGACTTCGATCCGCTTCTTGAGGCTTTCGAGCTCGTCCTTCAGGTCCTTGTTCGACTTCTGGAGCTTGGAAAGCTCGTCCTGAAGGCCGACCAGCGCAGCGGCTGGTTTCACGCCGTCGGCCAGGGTCTTGAGGGCATTCCTGGCGGCTTCGTTGTCGCGATTCGCCAGCGGGGTGAGGATGGCCCTGGCGCGCAGGTCGGCCAGGTCACCGAGGCCGGTTGCGGCTCCGTCGGCGATGGGCGTCCGCAGGTTTTCGAGTTGTTTGACGAGATGGTCGAACAGCTCGTTCTTGTCGGTCTGGTTGCGCGAAAGATAGGCCGTCGCCGCCAGGGCCTTGCCGACACTGCGGCTTTCGAGTTCATCCTGACGCTTGCGGGTCGCCTCGAACAAGGGGCCGGCATAACTGGCGTCGTCGGAGAGGCGCATGGCATTCACGGCAGCGTCGAAGAGATGGTTGCGCAGCGATTTCGAATCGAGCATTTCGATCAGCTTGGCCTTGGCGGACTTTTCAGGATGGGCGGAAAGGGCCTCCACGATGCTGTGGCGGATTTCCGGGTTCTTTTCGGTTTCAAGCTGCTTCAGGAGCGTGTCGAGCCCGACGTCACCCAGGTCTCCGCCGATGGATTCGACGACGGCCTTGCGGGCCCGTGCCTCCTTTTGATCGACGCTCTGACGCAGCGCGGCGAAGGCAGGTTCAGTGCCGATCTGTTCCAGAGCCTTGGCGGCTTCGGCGCGGACGAACCACTGCGGGTCGTTGTTGAGGACCTTCGAGATCCGCTCCACCCCATCGGCTCCGGGATCCGCGCCGAGCTGCCTGATGGCCAGCAGGCGGCCCATCGAGTCGGTGGCATCCTCAAGCTGCGCGATCAACTTGTCGCGCGTTGGGACGAACTCGATGGACGCCAGCAGTTCAACGTCTGGATCGATGCGGATGATCTTCGGGGCCGAGGGCAGGGCCACGAAGAAATCCTGCTCGGCCTCCTCCAGGGTGAGGACCTTTTCAACCGTGCCGAACGCGCCCTTGAAGCGCACCTTCACCGGCAGTTGGAACTGCAGCACCTCGTCGCTGACCTTCTGGACCTGCTTGAGGTTGATGCGCGCCATGCCCGATTTTTCATCCCAGGCATACACGGCCTTCAGCTCCGGGTGTCCGCCATGATAGAGCCACTGATCGGCGAAACGATCCCACGAACGACCGGTCACCTCCTCGAGCACGGCGATGAAGTTTTCGGTGACGACATTCTTGAACTGGTAGCGCTTCAGGTAGGTCTGCACGACCTTGCGGTAAAGGTCGGGCCCGAGTTCGCTGCGCAGCATGTGCAGGACCCATGAGCCCTTCTGGTAGCTCAGCGCGCCGAACTGGTCGTAGCCGTCGGCGTTGATCTTCCTGAACACGATCGGCCTCGGATTCTGCTCCTCGGTGAGCCGTTCCGCCACCCGCCAGCGATCGTAGAGGAACTGCTCGCGGCCGTTCAGCTGCTCATGAAACAGGGCGTCGTAATAGGTGGCGAAACCCTCGTTCAGCCAGAGCGTGGACCAGTCCTTGCAGGTCACCACGTCGCCGAACCACTGGTGCGCCAGCTCATGGGCGACGATGCTGGTCGAACCACGAAGGGTCTCGTACTCGGCGGTGTGGAGGATGCGGTCCGACAAGGTGCTGAGCGAGGTGTTCTCCATGCCGCCCCATTGGAAATCGCGCACGACGACCTGATGGTATTTCTCCCAGGGAAAGGGGAAATCGAGTTCCTTCTCGAAAAAGGCGAGCATCTCCTTGGTGCCATCGAGCGAGCGCTGGGCCATCGCGGCGTCGCCCTGGGGCACGAGAAAGCCGATCGGCAGGTCCTTGTAGCGGTCCTCGATCACGGAGAACTGACCGGCGACCAGCGTGACGAGATAGGCGGAGTGCGGTTTTTCCTGCTTCCAATGCCAGGCGGTGAGGCCGGTGGCGGCGTCCTTTTCCTGGGAGAGCAGGCTGCCGTTCGACCAGGCCTTCATGCCATCGGGCAGGCGGCAGGTGACCTCGGTGGTGAGCTTGCCATTCGGCGAGTCGAGCACCGGAAACCAGTGGCGGGCGAGAATCGTTTCGCCCTGGGTGAAGAGATGGACCTCATCCTTGCGGTAGCCTTGGTCCGGCGTGCGGAAATAGAATCCATCCTTCGGGGTGGCGCGATAGGTGATGGTCACGGTCTGTTCCGCATCCACGGCCAGTGGCTTTTCGAAGGTCAGGATGACCTTGTCATGCGTGGCCTGATGACCCTTGAGTTTCGCGGTCGATTCCACCGAGGTGACCTCGAAATCCATGCCATCGAGGCTGAGTTCCTCAAGAGGGGAGCCACGGGGCTTGAAGGTCAGGGTGGCCTTTCCGGAGACGGATCGGCTTTTGAAATCCGGCGTCACATCCAATGCGAGGTGCAGCAGGTCGGCGCTGCAATCGGGAGCGTAGCGTCGAACGCCGGACCCTGGACCTGCCTGGGGTGGCTTGAGCTGGCAGTGGGAGCAGGTGATTTCCTCCGCATGCAGGACAATGGCCGAAAGCAGGAAGGCGGAAAGGGAGCGCAAACGGGAGGGATTCATGATCGGACTGACGCTAGGACAAATGAACTAAAGTCAGGCAGCTACGCGGAGGCAATGGCCAAGCTTGCCGGCAAACCAGAATAACCCAGGGAGCGTGCCTGGAGCTCCCGGCCCATCAGGGGCATTCAAAATTCCGGGAAATTGATCTTCCAATTCCCGAACTTTCAGGTAATACTGAAAACACAGAAAGCGATTTGCCATGAAACTGCCAACGAAGATTGAAGGGATCGAGGTGTTCTACGACGGCCGCTGCGGGATGTGCTGCAGCTTTCACGAGTGGATCAATCGTCAGCCGCGTGCGTTCAGGATCGAGTTCATCCCCTATCAAGCGGCTCATGCGGAGCAGGTGTTTCCGGGATTGGGAACCCTGGACCCGGCGCGGGAAATGATCGTCAGGACGAGTGAGAACCAGATCTTCCGTGGGGCGGAGGCCTGGGTCTGGTGTCTCTACAGTTGTGCCAATCATCAGGCTGCGGCTCGGAGGCTGGGTGGACCGGGACTGTTGCCGATCGCGATTCAGGCCTGCCGGGTTCTGGCGGCGAACCGTCATGCGCTCAGCAAGGTGTTCTTCCGCAGCAAGGACAAGCGGGTGAGGCAAGAACTCCATCGGATGGAGACTCCGCCCTGCGAAGGTGGCTTCTGTTTGATGAAGTGAGGATTCCAGACCCATGAAGAGATGAATGCGCTGGGTTTGGAATTCGGTTTAAGGGGAGCCGGGCTGATGCTCGTTTGCCTGGTGGTGGCGAATTTCTTCGCGGCGAAGCGATGGCGCTACGAGGAGAACCTGGCGGGTGCCGAGCCGATGGTGCGGCAGATCTTCCATGTCCACTGCGCCTACATCCTCTCGATCATGGCCGCGCTGGCGCTGCTGTGCCTCGGGTGGCCGCAGTTGTTGATGGATGGCAGGATGGGCAGGGTGCTTTGCGGGTTCTTCGGGCTTTTCTGGGGAAGCCGGGTGTGGGTCCAACTGGCCTACTATGATCGGCAAACCCGACGTGAGAATCGGGGTTGGGACATTCTCTTCATCTCGGTCTTCGCCGCCCTCAGCGCGGTGTTCACCCTCACGGCCTTGTTTCCATGAAAGACCTTCTACAAACCGGACTTCTGATCGGGGGTGGCTCGCTGGTCGCATTGAGCATCGCCAGCTTCTGGATTCCCAAGGCGCTGGGTTGGCGCGAGAAGCTGGCGGGACTGACGCCGCTGATGCGTGAGATGTGGTGGACCTATTCGATCTATGTCTGGAGCAGTCATGTGTTCTTTGCGGTGTTGGCTCTGGGGTTTGGAGATTGGTTGATGGGAGGCAGCGGCTCAGCCATCGCGATGTGCACGTTCATGCTGCTGTGGTGGAGTGTGCGACTGTGGTTGCAGTTCTTCGGTTTCGACCTGAGCGAGATCGAGGGCAGCGCGGCCAACCGTGTGGCGAAGCATCTGCTCACCCTGCTCTTCATCGGCCTGGTGGTCCTGTATGCGGCGCTGTTGGCATGGAACACGGAGTGGTTGCCGTCGGGAGGTCCAGGATGATCTGGGTCATTCCATGTCTGGTGGTCACCGGGGTCGTGGCCGGGCCGGTTCTGGCGAGGGTGAAGGTGCTGGGGTTGAAGCGGCTCGCAGGATGGCTCCTTCTGATGGCGATGGTGGCTGGGGCGGACCGCACTCTAACGGATTCTGCTGCGGTGGTGAGGATGGTGGGGGTCTGCTGCGTGATGCTGGGCGGAATGAAAGGCCTGGTGTATGCGGAGTGGGCAAGCGGGCAGCGGCTCACGTGGCCGCGATACGCGGTGTTCGCCTTCCTCTGGTTCGGGATGGACCCGGCAAGTTTCGTGAACCGGCGGAAAGGGCTGAGCTGGAAGCACGATGTCCGGATCGGATGGCTGCTGATGGGAATAGGGACCCTCTGTGCGTGGCTGGTCTGGTCGATGGAGTGGCGGCAGATCCTCGTCATGTTCTTGCCGATGAGCCTCGGCTTCCACTTCGGAGCGCTCAGGGTCTTGAAGGGGGCTTTGCGGGCCGCCGGGTTTCCTGTCCGGACGCTGTTTCCCAATCTGCTGGAGGCCCGGGGCCTGGGTGATTTCTGGAGCAGGCGCTGGAATGTCGGCTATTCTCAGATGATGCAGCGGCTGGTGGGCCGACCCCTGGAAGCGCGGTTTGGAGCGAGCGCCGGACTGATCGCGATCTTCCTCGTTTCAGGGCTCCTGCATGAGCTGGCGATCACCCTTTCGGTTCGTTCCGGCTATGGACTTCCCACCTTGTATTTCTCACTCCACGGAGGGCTCACCCTCTTGGAGAAAAGGATCGGACGACCGTTTGGAAAAATCCCTGCGCTGCTCGCCGTGGCAGTGCCGCTGGGACTGCTTTTCCCTCCCGCCTTTCAGGTCGAAGTCATCGCAAGGTTTCTCAGCGTGTTTGATGGGGTGAACGGCTTGCTCGGGCATTGAGTGAAGAAGGCGGATTCCCCGGGGCTTCGAGGTTCTCCCTCGCCGGTCTCAAGGCACCAGCATCACGCGGAAAAAGCGCTGCGTGTCCGCCGGATCGAGCGTCACCACGTGGCTCGAAGTGAGCGCATTCGCAGTGCCAACCGTGGTCGAACCCGCCACATCCGTCCAGGAGCCGGGGGCAAGGGTCGTGCTGGTCTGCACCTTGTAGCTGCGGCCAGGGAAGGAGGTCCAGGTCAGCGAGAAGCTGTTGCCACTGCGGCTGCTCTGGCTGATGGCGAATCCACGATTCGGCTCAAGAATGTCATAGGTGCCGTCCGCATCCTCATCGCGGAGGGCCTCCAGTGGAATCCTCAGCAGCTCGGCAGGATCGACATTGCCATCCGCATTTCCGGCAGGGGCCTGCGAGCCCAGCAAGCCCGCGTCGGCCGTCTGATACGCCAGGGCTGTCAGATAGAGCGAGGCGGGAGCGGAACCGAAGGCCCCGAGATCGATCGTGCCTTCCATCTGCTGGCCCGCCGTGCCACGGGCCTGGGTGGTGGCGGCTCCATTGGTGTTGAACCAGCCCAGATAGCTGTTGGAACTCTCCGCCGCGAGGAAGGGACTGCTCGCGGGAAGCGAGGTGCTGCCGGCCTTGGCCCAGGGGGCTGCCGTGGTGGCGGATGGCAGCGCACTGCTGCCGATGAGGATGAAATGGTCGTTGCCGAACTGGCCCGGTGCCCAGGTGGCGACGTAGAGCTTCGATCCCCGGACGGCGGCATGGATCGTCATGCCGGGATTGGAAATCAGGTAGCCGCTGGAGTCCGCCACGCCGTCCATGACGAAGGGCGTGCCGACGTTTCCTCCGGATGACTGGGTGGTGGCCTGCACGGCGTTGGTCTGGGTCGAGCTGCCGCCGGAGCTGGTGGCGGCGACGCTGTAGGAATAAGTCGTGCCCGCCGACAAGCCGGTGTCGAGCCAGGCCGTGCTGGCCGGGCTTCCGATCAGTGATCCATTGCGGAAGACCTGATAGCCCGTCGCACCGGCGGATGCTGACCACGTCAGGGAAAGGGTGGTCGTTCCCGTGACCGTGGCCACGAGCTGGGTGGGAGCAGCCGGTGCCGCCACGCTGCCGCCACCGCCGTCGTCCTCGACAAAGACATGCTGGATCTCCGACTTGCTGGTGTTGCCGCGCGTGTCGGTGGACTCGATGTAGTAATCCAACAACTTGCCCCGGAAGCCCGCGAGGTTCGTGTCGGTGATCTTGGCGAAGTAGTAGTCGGCCAGCTCGGGAGAGGTGATGAAGTAGTCGATCTGGCCGTTGTTGGCGGCAGCGTTCAGTTCGGCGCGGGTCTTCGGAAGGATCCGCTTGGTCATGGGGATCGTGATCCACGAGCCGACACCCCCACCACCGGCATAG
>JAIXVN010000169.1 GCA_027483005.1 Verrucomicrobiaceae bacterium | reverse complement strand
TGCGATGAAGGAGAAATGCTGGTGGCCGGACAAGTGGGTGGCCTCGTTCAAGCGCCATTGCCGCCCGACTTTCCCGCTCAATCTGATCATGGCCCCGAAGAAACCGAAGGGTGCCAAATTTCTCGTCTTCCACGGTCATCCGGATCCGGTCGATGCCGGTGAGGGACATCGCGGCAAGCGCATCCACCACCGCCTGCTCCCGGCTCCCTGGGTGGCGGAACACTGGAAACTATGAGCAAGGAAGAGAGTCCGAGCCTCATTCGCGGGAAACGATTTCTCCGCGCGCTCGGTCGCTTCTCGCAACGACTCGCACTGGTCCTGGCCAGCCTGTGGATGTTCGGGGCCATCCATTTCAACGGCCCCTTCTCCGGCAGCGCGAACACCGTGCTCGGCGCTTTGTGGCTGGCCGCCTCATTTGTCGCCGCGACTCGTGGCTGGAAGATCCGATGGCGCTGGCTGCCCTGGACGCTCGTGTGGCTGATCGCGTGGCTTCCCTGGCTGATGATCCGGCCTTCAAATGATCGCAAGTGGGATGTGGACTATGCCCGCACACCCTCGGCAGCCGTGGAGGGCGACCTGGTGACGTTCACCAATTTCCGGGATTTCGACTACACCCTCGATGGCAAGGTCGCCGAAGTCGAAGTCGTTTCAGTCGATCCTTCTCATACCCAGGACGGAACCATCCAGACACGAGTCATCTTGAGGACCGTGGAACTTCAGCCCAGTCGCTTCCTTCCATAGGGCCAGAGGCCGCCCCCCGCCGCCGGCGACTGTCTCGCCGGGGCGGTGTTCTTCATGTTCTACTTCAAGCCAGCGGCTTGAACGTCACGTCCTGGATGACATTGCCGGAAAGATCCTTCATCACGAACTTCAACGCGCTCCTGTCGGCCGAGCCTCCGATCCACGTCGCGGCCTCTGGTTTCGGTCCGCCACCGACGAGCTGGGCGTAGGGAAACTTTTCATTCCCAGGAAGAAACGCGGGTTGATGGGTGTGGCCGGAGATCACGACCTGGGTCTTCCACGCGACCAATGAATCATGCCAGGCTTCCCGGCTGAAACGGCTGAAGGCATCGTAACCGCCCTTCTGGTATTGGGCGTCCGAGACCTCCTCGGTCCAACGCAGCGGGATGTGGCAGAATACGACCCGATACGGCGCATCTCGAAACTCTGGCTGGGCGATGACCTTCTTCAACCACTCCGCCTGCTCGCGTCGCAGCGCCTCGAAGGCCACGCGACCGCCGAAGCTGGGATGATCGTCCGGCTTGTCCTCACCGGTGTGGAGGCAGATGAAGGCCACCGGCCCGCTACGGAAGGCATAGTAGGGACGACCGGACGGCGTGGCCACCAGCTCGGGCATCTTGAAGGCCCACTTGCCACGCACGTCGTGGTTTCCCCAGGTGACGAACATCGGCCGGCCATCGCTGACGTCCTGGCCGCCGGGATGAAGCAGGGTCGGAGCCAGCCAGTCCTCCTGATCCCAGTTGTTGCAGGTGTCGCCGTTCCAGAGCAGGAAGTCCGCCTTCGGGGTCGCCTGGTGCAGCGAGGTGATCGTGTCGTTCCACTGATGCGTGTCGTTCCAGACCACGAAGCTCGTCGCAGCCGCCTTCGCATCCAGCGTGCGGAAACGTTTCCACTCGGTCTCCTCATGGACCTTCTCGCCATCGCCGGACTCCGCCACCGCGCGGATTTGGTAGGCGGTGCCGGGTTTCAGGCCATCGACCTTCACCCGCACGATCCGATCCCCCTGCGGGACAAAGCCGAACGAATCCTCCGCCGCCTTGCCAGTGGTGCCATCGGCAGCCTTCCACTCGACCCAGCCCCGGCAAAGCCGGCCCACCGCCCACACCACCTCGATCCCATCCACACGCGGAGCCATCAGCACCGCCGGCGTCTTGATCAAAGGCCCGGCCAGCGGCGGCACCGTCGGCTGCGGAGCCGCCAAGGCTGAGTTTCCAACTCCCACCGCTCCGGCCAAAGCCCCACCTGTCACACTGCCTAAAAATCCACGTCGTTTCATAAGGAAAGCAGGGATACGGTCCCACATCGCGGAGTCCTTGCAAGCCTGCTCAGGGAACCCGCTTGAGAAGCTTCTTCGCCTCCTCGCTTCCTTCCACTTCGACCCGCAATCCTGCCGTGGCTTTAGCGGGATCGAAGCCTTCCTGATTGCCCTTCGGCAGGATGGAAGCAGTTCCCTTGATGCCGGTTGACAGCTCGAACATCAGCACCATCTCGGCAAGGAAGTTGTGATCATCTC
Source organism: Verrucomicrobiaceae bacterium (assembly GCA_027483005.1). Taxonomy (GTDB): domain Bacteria; phylum Verrucomicrobiota; class Verrucomicrobiia; order Verrucomicrobiales; family Akkermansiaceae; genus Luteolibacter. Next base: position 2,331 of record JAIXVN010000169.1, on the reverse strand, counting down.
CGGAGCTTGCCGGATCCATTTTGAAGCGGACTTTTGCGAGAGGCTTCTGATCCGATGTCTCCACTCCGCCTTTCCAAACGCAGCTCCGCACCGACCAATCGACTCCGTTCTCCTGCTCGATCTCGAAGGCCTTGGAAACCTCGCCACCTGCATGCCTCAGCGCGATGAGCCGAACCCCTTTCAGATCCCGGCTGCTGTCCTCGATCCAAGTCGCCACCGGATACGGCACCCCTTTCCTCCACTGATGATAGGTGGTTCCCGACCACCAGGCTTTCCGTCCCGATGTGAGGGAAACGACCTTGGTGAAACCACCCTCCACCTCAGGTTCACCACGCTCAGAGTTCAAGGAGAGTAACTTCATCCCCTCACCGGATTTTTTCGCGATCCTGTAGCCTGCATCGCAACCGTCATTGTTGAAGGCAATCAGAACCTCAGGCACGTGATCGCCATCGAGATCCTTCAAGGCAAAGGGAGTCGGCGGCGGAGTGAGATGGGAAAACTTCCGGATTGCCCAGAGCGGGAACACATCCTCGCTCGAAAGGATCCTCCATCCCTCCTTCGTCCCTTGGGCGAGAGTGGTGCGCGTGGTCCCGACCAAGGCCAGATGCCGGCCATCGCCAAACAGATCGCCATGGAGAACGAACGGCCCGTCGGGAGATTGCCAGTCAACCGGCTTGGAAGGCATCGGTTCGGCGGCGACCGCTTTGAGCACCTGCAATGCCCCCGGCCAGTTGTCAGTGTCCACCGAATCGTCCGCCATCGTGGATCCCACCAGCCCAAGAGCCACCCACCAGCCGCGAAGGTTCTTCATTGGAGTCCGATACGCCGGCTTCTTCGCTCTTCATTCTCATTCCTCGTTTTTGGAACTTGGAACTTGGCCCTTGGAACTTTCTCCTCCCCCCATGACTCCCGCCGCCCTTGGTTTCTCCATGCCCGCCGAATGGTCGCCTCAGGAAGCCGTCTGGCTTTCGTGGCCGGTCGATGATCCACGCCACTGGGGCGGAGCGAAGCGCGACCTGATCTGGGCGAAGTTCGCCGAAATCGCCGCCGCCATGTCCCGACATGAGCCGGTGCGCATCAATGCCCCGGGTGCCGATCACGCCGCCATCGCCGCCGCCTGCAATCGCGCGAAGGCCGTGCCGGAGCGCGTCGAGCTCTATGACCACCCGCACAACGACGTCTGGTGCCGCGACCACGGACCGATTTTCGTGAAGCATCGCCACAGCGGTGAAACCGCGATCACCGACTGGGACTTCAACGCCTGGGGAGGAAAGTTCCCACCCTATGATCTCGACAACTCGATCCCGAAACAGATCGCCGCCAGCCTTGGCAAGAAGCGCTTCGATGGCGGCATGATCCTCGAAGGCGGGGCGATCGAGATCAACGGTCGTGGCCAGCTCCTGACCACCGAGGCCGTGCTGCTGAACCCAAACCGCAATCCTCATCTCTCGAAAAACGAGATTGAGCAAAAGTTGCGGGATGGACTTGGCGTGACCGAAATCCTTTGGCTGAAGCAAGGCATCGAAGGGGATGACACGGATGGACACATCGACGATCTCGCCCGCTTCGTGGATGAAACCACCATTCTCGCCTGCGCCGATTCGGATATCTCTTCTCCCAATCATGTCGTCCTGGAAAGGAACCTCTCGGACCTGAGGGGTTTCCTGACTCCGGACGGGCGAGCCTTCGAGGTCGTGGAGATCCCGCTTCCCGAGGCCTGCGAGGTGCCGGGCTGGCGGCTTCCGGTCCTTCCTGCCTCTTATGTCAACTTCCTGATTGTAAATGGTGGAGTCCTGGTCCCGACCTTCCGCCAGCACGCCAACGACGACCGGGCGTTGGGAATGATCCGGGAGCTGTTTCCGGGTCGGCAGGTGACCGGAATCGACTGCCTCGATCTGGTCGAGGAGGGAGGCACGCTTCATTGCATCTCGCAACAACAGCCGGAATGAAGGACTCCGAAGTTAAGCCATTGATCTAACAGGATGGATTTCACCACTCATCCATTTGATCCCGCTTCACCGGGCCTGCACTCGGCAGGACGGGTTGCTTGCATGAGTGGACTCATGGATTCGTCCCCACAGCCCCGATCAATCGGGTGCTTCATCAGCGGCCGTCATGCCGACAATGCCGAGCCCGGCAGGCAGTGGGAGTGGGATGACCTACCCTTGAATGGGGAGCCCTGGACTCGCAAGGCCCTCGGCACCGGCCCCGATGACGATTGGCGGAAGGCCTTCGAGGCAGGGTTCCTGAAACGCTTCAACTCCAAATGGGCCGGAACGCCATGATCGCGCGTCGTGTTTTCCGCCTGATCGCCATGGGCCTCTGGCTGTC